>CALKUG010000312.1 GCA_937996765.1 uncultured Ignavibacteria bacterium | reverse complement strand
TTTTTACTTTCAATGGAAGTACCGTAGGGGTCTGCAAGCCGATACACCTCACCGCGTGAGGCAAGATAGTATTCCGCTATCCAATCATAGAAAGGCATTTCAGCAGTGCTGATTATGGGTTTTGCATCGAGTTGACCTTCAAGCTTTTTTATTTTTGTGAGTTCAACTGTAGTAGTATCAGATAGAGCAACAACATAGCCCGTTAAAACTCTACTCCCAAACGGAGCTAAAACTCGGCAACCAATATCTATCGTTTCCTCAATATCTCGAGGAACCTCATAGGTAAACGCCTGTTTTAAAGGGTGCGCAAAAACTATTTCTGCAAACATTTAAATTTGCTATCCGTTTAATCGTGTTAAACGAATACCATAAATCTTAGCATGGTTAACGTCTCTGTTCATGTTCCTGTTTAACTCTTCATAACGTATCTCAAACACGGATTTTCCCTTGGGAAGCTTAATGAGCATTGTTGGGGTGTAGCCCTTCTCCTTCCAATTATCTGTTCCGCGTTGTGGCAATACCAGTGCACCCGAGTAATTACTAATAACGTACAACGAGCGAATAGCACATTTATTATCGGTGTTAATGGGACCGTTACCATTTGCGTATAAAAACTCAACAGCATAAAGTCCGGCTTCATTGGTTGCAACATTTATTATATGTTTTTCTCCAACTATTGACTGAAGTTCTATTTCACTCAACGTATTATCTGTAAGTTTATCTATGCTATATTCAAATGTATTATTGCCATGGCTTATCGGCTTTGAAGCAAAAGATTCATTACCAAGCTCATCTACTGCTACAATCTGATAATAACTTGTGTTGCTTGATTGCGGCACTTCAAAAGTGTTTTGAGTAACCGTTACCCCTTCTTCACCGTTGCGAAATACTCTATAACCAACAGCAGATTTAATGGGATTCCAGTTTAGTATTGCACCCGATAATGTTACTTGCGGAGTTTCAGGAGCAAACTGGTGTTTCACGATATTCTGTGTGCCCTTACTCTTCTCTGAATCTTTGAGTAAAATTTCGATGGTATGTTTACCCGGTTTCAAATCTGTAAAAAGTGCTTTGTCAATTTCTTTTCCATTGTGCTTTATTGAAACAATTTCCGAACCAACACCTGAAACAGAAATGGTATATTCCGCTTCTCCGTATTTGAGTCCTGAGAGTTTAAACGAACCCGAGAGGGGTTCGGGTATAAAAGGAGTAAGCGAAAAACCTTTGCTGCTATATTCGATTCCAAACAACACTCTATAGACAATGGCAAGATTTCCCGCTACGCTCCAAAGCTGACGATCCGAATTTATTTCGGTTCCTTTGGCGCTACCTGTTGTAGCAACTAAGTTCTCTTTATTTGTTAAAAAAAGTGCCGCACCGCGGAGTATAGAAGCAATGCTGTGCATGGTTGCAACCTCATTACGCGTTTGCTTTGCAGCCCACATTCTGTATGCCTCAACAAATGGCCAAATTGAATTATTGTGATAGGGGGGTATTTTTTCTTCGTACGGAAAAACTACAGGTGTTCCATATTCTGTTGTTGGTGCTGATTCAATCACTTTACCTGCGAGTTCGCCTGCCACTCCGAATAATACTGAGAGTGCTTCTCCTAAAGTTTCAGAGCGAGGGGAAAGACTTAAAAAAGGCGAACCATAGAGGAACTGACCATAATAACCTTTATCCTCCATCCACAAATGTGTGTTGATTGCTTTTGCAATATCATTTTGTTTTTGAGAATAACGGCTACCATCTTCACCAAGTATTTCGCTAATCTCAGCGAGAATTTTGTAGGTTTCGAGATGCACAAGCGCAGTCCCTAAATTTCGTGAGAGATAAATATCTCCGGGCTCCATCCAAGTAGGGTAAGTTTGCTCACGCCAATCGAGGAATGATGACTCCCCGCGAACAATGTTTACTTCATCGTAACAGTTGTGCTCATCTTCCACAATGGACTGCCTGATGATTGGGGCAATTTCTTTGAGCCATTGTTTATCATTGGTGGTGAGATAGACTTGGTAAGCTGCAACAGCCCAAATCATTCGATCTGTAGAGATTGGCCAACTGCCACCTGTGCCGGTATCTTGAATGATTCTTCCGTTTGCAACTTTAGCACGCAGACTCGTTTTACATGCATCGGGGTCAACAATAGCAAGCGAAAGCAAAATGCTGTAGCTAATATCGCGAGTCCAAACACCCGTCCATTTTGCGCCTGCCATAAGAGCTTTATCCTCGCGGATATTAAGCAGCATTTCTTCTATAGAAAGTTTGTACAGTGCATCAAGCAAAGGGAAAGACGAGGTAAAAGTTGGGAGACCTTGTACTTCTTTAACTTCTCTTTCAAAAAATCCCGGCATGGTAGCCGATGGTTTTACATCGGGGTTGAATTGCTCATAACCCTTTTCAAACGACTCAAGAAAATTTGAGTAGAGAGTATTGTTCTCTTTTATTTCCGCACGATAACTTCCCTGTACCACTTTGTGAGAGGTGAGTGTAAAAGCATCCGAGGAATAAAGCACTTTTTCTTCCATGCTCTGAGCATTAACAATTGCCATAATTAATACTACCAAAGTTAAAATTCTTACCATGCCAAAACCCAATCACTTATTTTTTAATTTTGTTTAATTCGGGAATAAAAGATCTAAAGGTTTGCTCTGGGGCCGCAGCGTAAAGTGTAAACTCAAGTGTTGAAAAAGTATTATCCCAGATAATCCTCTTATATTCATCGGAGGTTATTACTTTGCCATTTGTGGCTAAAACACTATCGCCAAGTTCAAGCGTAAGGTAATAGAGCCCATCGCTGTATTGTATTCCTTCTACTTTCGATATATCAGTAAACTTGTACTCGGCAACTCCGTTGAGCTTGTTGCCTTCAACTATAAGCTCTCTCTTTACGATTTCTTTCCCTTCTTGCTCCATACCGTTAATAAAATCGCTACTCTGATAAATATAGTTCAGGAGAACTTCGGTATCCTCTTCAAACTCTTTGTTTCCAATAGCATTCGATTTGATATCGGAAAATTTAATGGTTGCAATTCCTTTTGTGTCATCGGTAATTTTAATTGAATACGACATCTTTTCAACCACTATACATCCTTGAAATAAAACGAGTGGAAGAGCAAATAGTGTTGTGAATAATAATTTATTGGCTGTCTTTATTACTGTTTTTTTAACGTTTTCCATTTTTAATTCCTTCATTGATTTGTGTTTTTTAATTTACAAAACTGCTGTTTCAAGTAGTGTGAGAGTCTCACTCTCTACATCTAATTCTGCTTCAATACCAAAGGGTAAAGTGATTTTATTTGTTATATGCCCAAACGAAAAACCATAAAGAGAGGGCACACTAAGCTGATTCGCCTTTTCTTGTAGTACCTCTTTCAAAGAAAATGAGTTAGTTATGGTTGACATTTTTTCGGGAGCACATTCGAGATAGACCCCGTGTAAAATGGCCTTCACACCATCTAAAGCACCTGACAAAATAAACTGTTGTAGCATTCTATCAACACGATAAGGCTCTTCTCCTACTTCCTCGAAATAATATAGTGCGTTAGTTGGATCAGACATATACTTTGTGCCTACGAGCGACACAGCTACCGAAAGATTCCCCCCCATCAAAATACCTTGTGCTTTACCAGCTATAAGACGCCTTAAAATGTATTCAGAACCGGTTTTCTCTTCAGTGGCTCTCACTATTTTCAAAGTCTGAGTCGGCTCCATCACAGTATTGATAAAATTCTTAACCGAGTATTCATTAAACGTGGATGTACTAACAGGTCCGTGAAAAGAGACGAGTCCTGATTGCGTATAGAGGGCATAGTGTAGTGCTGTTATATCGCTGTAGCCCACAAACACTTTCGGATTTTTTGTGGGGATTGAATAATCAATATAATCCAACATACGCGAGCAACCGTAGCCACCACGTATTGCCATAATACCCGCCACATTCTTATCCAGGAATTGCTCTGTTAAATCTTCCGCACGCTTCTTGTCTTCACCGGCTAAGTAGCCGTATTTCTCGCGTATGTGTTTACCTTCTTTGCATATAAAACCAAGTGCTTCTAAGTTTTTAAACGAATCTTGGATTTGCTGATCTTTTACTTCTCCTGCCGGTGCAACCAGGGCAATGGTGTCACCTTTTTTAAGTCGTGGAGGTTTTATTCTTTTTGGCTTAACTGAATGGGCTTCCATGCGTATTGGAAGTGCTGCCCCCACCAACGCCAATCCTGTAGTTTGTAAAAAGTTTTTTCTATTCATTAGTGTATTGCATCAATTAGTTGTTCATCGTATAGCATATGTTCAAAGGTTTCACGACTCCTTGAAACGTACCACTGATCACCATCAACAATTACCTCGGGGCCTCTGCGACGTGCATTGTAGTTAGACGACATAACAGAACCATACGCCCCTGCCGACATAATAGCCAAATAATCACCTTGTTCAGGTTTTTGTATGAGTCGTTTTTTAGCGAAGAAGTCACCCGACTCACAAACTGGACCCACAATATCGGAAATAATATCTTCGGCTAATTCTCTTTGATACACGGGTTGAATATGGTGATAACTGCCATAAATACTGGGACGTAGTAAATCGTTCATTGCTGCATCAGTTACCAAAATCATTTTGTCTTCTTTCTCTTTGAGATACAAAACTTCAGTAACCAATATTGCAGAGTTTCCCGTAAAATATCTTCCGGGTTCAAAGCAAAGTATGGCACCAATTTCCGTAACTATTGGAATGATTTCCTGAGCAAATGTGTGTAAATCAAATTCCTCATTTTCGAAATAATCTATTCCAAAACCACCGCCGATATCAAAATGGCTGAGAGCAATTCCTTCGTTTTTAAGGTTCATCCACACTTCTGCCAATCTCTCAACCGCTTCCTTAAATGGGGCAATTGATGTTATCTGCGAACCAATATGCATATCAATACCTTTTGGTATGATAAACTCCATAGACTTCATTTCGCGATACAGTTCAAGTGCTTCGGTAGTGGAGACACCAAATTTGCTTTCTTTTTGTCCGGTAGAAATGTAAGGATGTGTTAATGCGTTCACATCGGGATTAACACGAAGCGCAACACTTGCTTTTTTACCCAGTTGTTTGGCTATAGAATGAACCAGATAAAGCTCAGAGCGGCTTTCTACCTTTATCATATTTACACCGAGTTCAATGCCTTGGGATATTTCGCGGCGCGTTTTACCCACACCGGTAAGAAGCAACTTTCCAGGGGCAACACCGGCTTTGAGAGCACGATATAATTCACCTTCTGAATTAACATCTATTCCCGCACCCATATCAGCGAACAGTTTAATAACATTAATATTAAAATTCGATTTGCAAGCATAATAAACAATGTGAGGAATTGATTTAAACTCTTCGGTAAAACTATTATACCTGCGCACTAAGTGGTTTTTACTTAAAATATATGCGGGAGTTCCAACTTTGCGGATAATTTCACGAACGGGTACACCTTCAGCGTGGAGTTGTTTATTGATATAGGAGAATTCAGGGATTTCAAGATAATTCATAGTATAGGGGTCTCGTTTTAAACATTAAAGCAGTAGAATAATTACGATTTCTTTACTGTAATAATTATAATATAGCAACCTACAAATATACAATTACTTGCTCACAGAAACCCCTTGTAAACACGAAGCATAGTGCTATTGATAGCACTTCTTTAAAATGACGGGGATGATTCCAAATCATCCCCACAACAATTAACTATTTTAACAACATTAATTTTTTAGATGCCCTCAATCCGCTCGATGAGTTGATCACATAAATATATGTTCCCGAAGTCAAATTCCCTGCATCGAAACTCACCGAATGGTTTCCTGCATTAAAAAAGTCCTGAACAATTGTTGTGACCATTTCACCAAGAACATTATAAACGCTAATGGTTATTTCATCATCTTTTTGCAGCGAAAAAGGAATGGTTGTTACCGGGTTAAACGGATTTGGATAATTTTGGTGTAATGCAAAGGCATTGGGAGAAGCCTTTATTTCATCCACTGCAGTACCGCCATTTGAGCTTCCTTTAGTAATCACCGAAAGTAATTTCCATTCACCACCATCGGGTACTCTGCCATAGGATTCTGTAGCAGTATGTCCAGCATAAGTAACCGTATCTGCGAGAAGCCCCGCGGGTGTTTCAAACCATACTTTTTCACCGGAATTGGAGAGACCAAAGCCACTATCCGAAGTATCATCGGTTATCACCACTAAAAAACCTTTAGCCGGAATTATTGCCTCTGATCCAAGTACCTTTTTTGGTTTGCTTCCGGAGAAACCACCCGAGTCATAGATTTTATAACCTGCCAGATTTACAGATTCATCACTTGTATTGTAGATCTCTATCCAATCGGGGTCTGATGCAGTTCCTCTCGACCAAATTTCGTTGAGAAGCACTACCGAACCCGTTGAGGTTTTAACGGGTAATAAGTAAAACTCATGCTCGGCGCGCTCGGGCGAAAATGTAGCTATGGTATCGTTTTCAGCGTAGAGGTAGTATTGGATCTCCGAACCGGTGGCAACAATATCTGCTCCAAATATGCCGTCACCCGCTGACCCATCGGAATGATTTCCGTCATCAGCCATTGATATCTTTGAAAACGGTTTTGTTTTATCTGAACGATAGGCAAGGGTTTGAGAATTGCTATTTGCATTGTTAAATCTTGCTCGTATTGAAACAGATGAACCCGTAAGTGGGTTTGAATTTGTGGATGAAATTTCAGAAATCACAGGACCCATTGCTTTTAAATCAGATAAACCAAGCAAATATGTTGACCTATTTGCCATAAGATTGGTAATTCCCGGAGCCGGCATACCCCCACCCGGACCGCCTGTGCCTGCAATATCTGTTGTAAGATTACTTGTAAACTGTGTATAGGTGAAAAATTTATTTGGATCGGCCTGCACAGAGTTAGCAACCAGCGTTTGGTAGGTTGATGCCTCGGTACTATAACTGCCACTTACAAAGTTTTCTTTTACCATAGTTTTCATGTGGGCAAAGTATTGTCTTTTGTATTTTGGCTGAGTGAGTAATTTCGAGATTAATGGCCAATTCGCATCATTTTGATGTAAAAGATGTGACATTTGTATTTTGTTTGTAGTGGTAGCCAAATTAATGCTTCCTGTCATGTTAAATACCCCAAACGACATGTTAAGGTCCCAAGGTATTACAAGAAATCTTCCGTTGTTATCCTGATACAAATAATAGTTTTGAGCAAACTGACCTGAGTAGCTATCTAAATTAACCAGAACATTGTTAAACGCTAACATCCAAAGTGCTCTATCCACATCGAGTATCGTTTCGATTTGCGTAGGAGAATCTTTAAGAGTCTTAATTAATTTTAGTAATTCTGCCCAACCACCATCGGATTGTATTTCGTATGCAGTCATATAAAGTGTACTATCTTCACCCAAATAGACCAAATTTGGTAATTTACTTGTATTGGGGTCGGCACCTCCAATAGGGGTACATTTGAAAAACGCATTTTCTTTAGTGGAGAAACGTGATTTTACAAAAGTGTTGCCAACTGATTCAGAGCTGACATAAAGACCTATTAAAACATTATTAACATATACGTTTGCATAATTAGATAGTGGTGCATCCATATATTTTTGAGCGATGGAGTAGGAAAGTACTTCCCGAATAAATGAAGGATCCATCTGAACATTACTGAGTTTAATATCTTTATACCCAGAATAGTCTTGCTCCTTATAAGTATCAAGTTCAATATGAAAAGGATTTTTCACGTTAGTGGCTTTGTACGTACTGTTACCCTTATACTTTACACCCACGGAATCGAATTCAACACCGTTAATACTCACTTTCTGTGCTATAATATAACCTTCACTACCAGCCTTGGCTGTATCGAGTAGATAATCCCAATTTGATTGCGTAAATGTTATCTTTATCTCTTGTATTACAGACTTATCATAAAATGATTGTGCAAGCATTAAATGAATATTGCCAAACAAAACTATTGTCAGCAATGTAGCCAGATTCCGAAACCTATTCATATTGATTTTCCTAATGATTAAATGGTGCTTTAGGACTCAAACTAAGCAAAAATAATACCAATCACGAATATTGTTAATTAGGAATATTTTTCGAGGTACAAATGACGGATTTTTCACTTAATTGCAAGTTCAGTATAATAAGTTCAACTATTATTGCCCTATTTATTTTAAGTATAACGATTCTTTGTGAACTGAATCGCAAATTATTTGGTTCAAATAAATTACATTGCGATACACGCTTTTATTTAACATCTATTAATCAATTTGAAGGACCCCAATGGGTAAAGCTCTACAAGAACGAATCAAACAGAATAAGTTCGATAGCGTTCATCAAGAAGCCCTCTTGAATATTCTCGTCTGTGGATATCATATCAGACAGATAGTTGACGACGTTTGCAACAAATATGGTATCACTATGACACAATACAATGTTTTGCGAATTCTTAAAGGTGGAGAGCCCGAAGGTTACCCTCGATATGAAATTCTTAAACGCATGCTTGAACCGGCACCCGATGTTACACGAATTATTGACCGACTCGTTAAAATTGACCTTGTGGAGAGACATCTCACAAAAGCGGATAGACGGCTTTCAATGACACGTATTACAAAAAAAGGATTAGTGTTGCTCGAAATAATTAATCCTGTGATAAATTCCTTAAACCATGAGATAATGACCGGAGCAATTTCAGTTACCGAAGCAACCACACTTTCGGAGTTACTCGAAAAAGTATATACTCATCAAATGCAGATGGGTTATAGTCTTATTGAAGGTCCAACTTTATAGTTTAATAACTAATTGCTCTATAGGGGGAATTTTAATTATATCCATTTGGCTTCTTTCCTGATTCACTCTACCTTTTAACGTTATTTTTAGGTATTTTTGGGGTTATATTTTAAAATTAAGTAGCGTGCTATGAAATACCCCTTTAATGAAATAGAATCAAAATGGCAGTCGTATTGGGAAGACAACCATGTTCATAAAACCGATTTTTCCAAAACCGAAAATAAGCTCTATACTTTAGTAATGTTTATTTACCCCTCCGGGGCTAAACTCCATTGCGGACATTGGTATAATTACGGACCTACAGACACTTGGGCACGTTTTAAAAAGCTTAAAGGCTTTAATGTGTTTGAGCCCATGGGCTACGATGCATTTGGTTTACCTGCCGAAAACTACGCAATTAAAACAGGGGTGCATCCTCAAGATAGTACTCTCAAAAACATTGAAGACATTCGCTCTCAGCTAAAAGTTATGGGCTGTATGTACGACTGGGAAAAAGAAATGGCTACATGCTTCCCTGAGTACTATAAATGGAATCAATGGTTGTTTTTGCAGCTTTACAAAAAAGGCCTCGCATACAGAAAAAACGCCCCTGTCAATTGGTGCGATTCCTGCCAAACAGTATTGGCTAACGAACAAGTTAGTGCCGCAGGCACTTGCGAACGTTGTGAGAGCGTGGTTATTCAAAAAAATCTTACTCAGTGGTTCTTTAAAATTACTGACTATGCAGATCAATTACTTGATGGTTTAGATACCATTCAATGGCCTGAAAAAACAAAGTTGATGCAAAAAAACTGGATTGGCAGAAGTAAAGGTGCTGAAATTGATTTTGCTGTTGAGGGCTCGGATAAAAAAATATCTGTGTTTACCACTCGTCCCGACACGCTTTTTGGTGTTACTTATGTAGTTGTAGCCCCAGAGCATCCTTTGGCAGCTGAGATTACCACAGAAGAGTATAAAAAAACTGTTGAGGAGTATAAGTTAGCGGCAAGTAAACTTACCGAAATTGACCGCACCTCAACGGTTAAAGAAAAAACCGGTGTACAAACAGGAGCTTATGCAATTAACCCCGTTAATGGTGAGCGCGTTCCTGTGTGGGTTGCTGACTATGCACTGATTACCTACGGTACCGGCTGTGTTATGGCAGTTCCTGCTCACGATGAAAGAGATTTTGAATTTGCTACAAAGTTTAACTTACCAATTCGCAAAGTTATTTTGCAACCGGGAACAGGCGAAAACGATGCTTTAACAGCTGCATACACCGACCCCGGTACTATGATTAATTCCGGTGAATTTAATGGCATCGCAAACGAAGAGGCAAAAACAGGAATAACCGAGTTTTTATCCGTCAAACACATGGGTAAAGCGCGAATTAATTATCGCCTTCGCGATTGGTTAATTTCTCGTCAAAGATATTGGGGAACCCCAATTCCCGTTGTGTATTGTGATGATTGTGGCGAAGTACCTGTACCCGAAGACCAGCTACCCGTTGAATTACCGTATGATGTTGAATTTATCTCTCGCGGTAAATCACCGCTTGCCCTTCACGAGGGTTTTATGAACACCACTTGTCCCAAATGTGGTAAACCTGCTAAAAGAGAAGCAGATACTATGGATACGTTTGTGGATTCTTCGTGGTATTATTTCCGTTTTTTGAATCCAAAGTTTACAGAAGGAATATTTGACAATTCTGTTACCGATTCATGGGTTCCTGTTGATAGATACGTTGGCGGAGCCGAACATGCAACTATGCATTTGTTGTATGCTCGTTTCATTCATAAGTTTCTTAGAGATATCGGTTTAACCAAAACAGATGAACCTTTCACAAACTTGGTACATCAAGGCACCATCACCAACCAAGGCGCAAAGATGTCTAAGTCCCGCGGTAATGTTGTTAATCCCGATATTTTTATTGAGAAAACCGGTGCCGATGTTTTCCGTTTGTATCTGATGTTTATGGGACCTTATGAAGGAGGCGGAGATTGGACGGATACAGGAATAGCAGGCACAGAGCGTTTTGTTGGGCGTGCTTACGATCTGTTTAACCAGTTTAAGGATTTGGCAAAGACCACAACCTTAAAGGAATCATTTTTACTTGATGAATTATCCGATGCCGAGAAATCTGTTTATCGCAAAATCAATCAGACTATTGCGAAGTACGAAGGCGAGCTCGAAAACTTCAGGTTCAACACTGCAATAGCATCGTTGATGGAGTTGCAAAATGAGTTGCAAAAGAATCTTGCTGCTTCACGTGTTGAAATGCAACTTTACACTTTGAAACGGTATGCAATGTTATTGGCTCCCGTTGCTCCTCACTTTGGTGAGGAATGTAATGCGATATTAGGTTATACAACATCGCTGTTTCAATCCCCTGAGTGGTTTACTCCCGATACTCTTGCACTTGCAGAGGATTCAGTAAATTACGCTGTTCAAGTTAACGGAAAACTTCGTGCTACACTTCCAATGGCAATTAACACCGAGGAAACCGTTGTAAAACAAGCCGCAAAAGCGGATTCCAGGGTTTCAAAATATCTTGATGGAAAAACCATTGTAAAAGAAATCTTTGTAAAAAATAAAATTCTCAATATTGTAGTAAAAGACTAAAGAAAGTTTGTAAAAGTATGTTAGACGTAAAAAAGATTCGCGAAGAAACCGAATTAGTACGCAAAGGCCTGGAAGGCAAACACGCAGCAGCCAAGTTAGATGAATTGCTGGAAATAGATAAAGAGCGTAGAAAACTTATTGTTGAAACCGACAATCTTAAAGCTGAAAAAAATTCAGTATCGGATAAAATTGGCTCTATCAAAAAATCCGGTGGCAATGCTGATGAACTTATAGCAACCATGAAAGCCCAAGGCGTTCGTCTGAAAGAAATGGATGAACAACTTAAAGCTATTGATGCTGCTTTCGATAAGTTGATGGAATCGCTTCCTAATCTTCCACACGAATCAGTTCCCGTTGGTCGCACCAGTGATGATAACGTAGAAGTACGTCGCTGGCTTCCCGAAGGATTCTCGTTTGAGAATGCTCAGAAACCCAAGGACCATCTCGAACTCGGAAAACAACTTAATATTTTAGATTTCGAGCGCGGTACAAAAATTAGCGGCTCAGGCTTTCCACTCTATAAAGGAAAAGGTGCAACTCTTGAGCGGGCATTAATTAACTATATGCTCGATTTACACATTAATGAGCACGGGTATTCCGAAATTATTCCTCCGCTTCTTGTTAATTCCGATTCGATGTTTGGTACGGGTCAACTTCCTAAAATGGAAGAAGATATGTACTATATGGAAAGAGACGGACTTTGGGCTATTCCAACCGCTGAAGTACCTGTAACCAACATTCATCGCAATGAAATACTTTCGGAAAAAGAATTACCAATTAAATATGTCGCCTATTCTCCCTGCTTCCGTCGCGAGGCGGGTTCTTACGGCAAAGATAGCAAAGGGTTTTTAAGAACCCACCAATTTAACAAAGTTGAAATGGTAAAGTTTGTTAAACCTGAAACCTCTTACAATGAACTTGAACTTTTAGTAAATGACGCTGAAGACATACTCAAAGCACTAAAGATTCCTTATAGAATTCTTATGCTTTGCACCGGTGATTTAAGTTTTGCAGCAGCAAAATGCTACGATATTGAAACTTGGTCACCCGCAGAGAACAAATGGCTCGAGGCATCATCGTGCAGTAACTTCGAATCGTTTCAAGCTCGTCGTGCTGCTATAAAATTCCGCGCCGATGGCGATAAAAAATCAGAATTTCTCCATACACTCAACGGATCGGGTTTGGCAACTTCACGTTTGATGGTGTCGATTTTAGAGAACTATCAAACTCCTGAAGGTAAAATTGTAGTTCCTGAGCCCCTCCGTAAATACACCGGCTTCGAAATTATAGACTAAACCATAATTTTCACTCCAAAAAACAGAGAAAGAGAAACACTTTCTCTGTTTTTTTTGTTTAAATAGTGTTATAACATATAATTCTTTGCTTTCCCTAAAAATTTAGAGAAATGCTCCACTAAGGACATAATGAAAAATTTACGTAGTCTAATTCCCTATTTTTTGCGCTATAAAAAACTCCTGATTTGGGGAATTATATTTATAATTCTTTCTAATACGGCAAACACCTACATTCCAGTAATTATTAAAAACGCTGTTAATGCACTTGAAACCAACCTCAAGATGGAAGTGATACTTGGCTACGCGGGTATGATTGTGCTTGTTTCTATAGTTGGCGGCGTATTTAGGTATTACATCAGGCAAACCATTATCGTGATGTCTCGCGAAATTGAATTTGATGTTAGACAGGATTTTTGGACTCACCTTCTTCGTCTTCCTTTAAGATATTTTAAGGATACCTCAACGGGAACAATTATGGCACATGCAACTAATGATATTAGTGCGGTGCGTATGTTTATTGGTCCAGCGGTAATGTACTCGATAGATACCATACTGCGACTCGGATTAAGTGTTACCATAATGATTCAAATTAGCCCCACTGTCACTTTGGCTGCACTTGCTCCTTTACCTTTTTTATCCATATTAGTTTACTACGTAGGGAAAAAAGTCCACACAAGATTTACACTCATTCAAGAGAAATTTGCAGAATTAACTACCAAGGCACAGGAAAATTTTTCGGGCATTAGAGTTATTAAATCCTACGTTAAAGAAGAAAGCGAGATTGAGGAGTTTTCGGTTCTCTCAAAAGAATACTTAGAACGCAATATGAAGCTGGTCAAAATTCAAGCGTTGTTCCAGCCACTTCTCTTTTTGTTAACCGGTTTTTCAGTAATTGTTGTGGTGTATCTTGGCGGAATGAAAGTTATACAAGGCGAAATCAGTCTTGGTGACATGACTGCACTTATTATTTATCTGAACATACTAATTTGGCCGATGATTGCCTTTGGTTGGGTTATCAACATAGTACAACAAGCTGAAGCAAGCATGAATAGGATAAATAAAATTCTCAATGAACCTATTGATATTGCTGATTCGGACTCAACCGACTACTCAATCAAAGAACTAACAGGTTCAGTTGAATTTAAGAATGTTTCGTTTTCCTATAAACCGACATCTCCCAATGTTTTGGATTCTATTTCTTTTTCCATTCCCAAGGGCTCAACAGTTGCGATTATGGGAGCTACGGGTAGTGGAAAATCAACCCTTATCAGTTTGATTTCACGCCTTTATGATGCAACCGAGGGAACCGTACTACTTGATGGAAAACCCATTACCACTATACCGCTTGCTACAGTAAGAACAACTATCGGATTAGTACAGCAAGAAGCATTATTGTTTTCAAATACTATCCGAAACAATCTTACCTACGGTTTAAAAGAACACAATGAAGAGCTCATGTTAAAATGCTCTGCTATTGCACAGTTCGATAAAGACGTACAAGAATTTCCTCAAGGTTATGACACCATTATTGGTGAACGCGGAATCACGATGTCGGGAGGACAAAAACAACGAGCCTCTCTCGCCCGCGCTCTAACCATTGACCCCAAAATACTTATACTCGATGATTCGTTTTCTGCGGTTGATACACACACCGAAGAAGAAATATTAAAGAACCTTAAAGACTTTATGCGCGAGCGTACATCAATAATAATAAGTCACAGAGTCTCAACAGTAAAAGATGCCGACACCATCATAGTTCTTGAAAACGGCCGCATTGCCGAAAAAGGAACCCATGATGAATTGATTGCAATAAAGGGACTCTATAATGATATTTACACAAAACAATTGCTCGAAAAAGAGCTTGAAGAAGCAGAATAATGGCCGATCAAAAAAACGATGATGATGTATTAGGCAAAGCGTACGATAGTACTTTAATGAAGCGCCTCTTGGCGTTTATTATGCCGTACAAACAGTATGTAATTCTTGCGATTGTACTCAATGTTTTAGTAGCAGCTTTGGGACCATTGCGTCCATACCTTACCAAAATAGCGATAGATGATTACATAGTAGGTAAGAACTATCCTGGCCTCTTAATGATTGGTATTGCACTTATTGGCACACTGATAATTCAATCAGTAATGCAGTATTTACTTACCTATTACACACAATACTTAGGACAAAAAACTATACTCGATTTACGGACAAAGTTGTTCCGTCATGTTCAAACCCTTGCTGTTAAGTATTTTGATAAAACCCCTATCGGAAGAACAGTTACACGTGTTACTAACGATATAGAAACATTAAACGAAATGTTCTCCTCGGGCATAATTATGATATTCAGTGATATATTTATCATCATCTGGATATTTGGGTTTATGTTCGCCATCGATTGGAAACTTTCACTTGTTACACTTTCAGTTATGCCGTTTCTAATTTATGGTACTTTTTTATTTCGCAAAAAGGCTCGCGAAGCATATCGTGATGTTCGATTATATGTAGCTCGTCTCAATTCCTATATGCAAGAGCACGTGAGCGGAATTTCAATTACACAAAGTTTTAACAAACAAGATATTGAGTTAAGTACTTTTTCGGATATTAACCGAGACCATAGAGATGCAAACGTTCGCTCGGTATTTTATTACGCAATTTTCTTTCCGGCTGTTGAGTTTCTAACCTATGCTGCTATTGCCCTTATTATTTGGTATGGCGGAGGTCAGGTTATTCAACAGCAGATTACACTCGGTGTACTCTTAGCTTTTATCCAATACACTGAAATGTTTTTTAGACCGATACGCGATTTATCGGAAAAGTATAATATTCTGCAAACAGCAATGGCGTCCTCTGAGCGTATTTTTACACTTTTTGATGAAACCACTATTATCAAAAACCCTGAAAACCCCAAACCTCTAAAAGTTGTGGAAGGAAAAATAGATTTTAAAAATGTTTGGTTTGCTTATAACAATGATGAGTATGTACTCAAAAATGTAAACCTCTCAATCAATCCGGGTGAAACGGTTGCAATCGTGGGACACACCGGCGCCGGTAAATCAAGTATGATTAACATACTTACCCGGTTTTATGATATCAATAAGGGTGAAATTCTCGTTGACGGCATCAACATAACCGAAGTGGATAAACGTGAGCTGAGAAGACATATATCACTGGTGCTTCAGGACGTGTTTTTGTTTCACGGAACTATACGTAGCAACATCACTATGGGTTCTAATGCTATATCCGATGAGCAAATGATAAAAGCAGCAGAATTGGTTGGTGCCGATAAATTTATTCGTACACTCCCTAATGGTTATAATGAAGAAGTAAAAGAACGTGGTTCAACCCTTAGCGTAGGTCAAAAACAATTGATATCTTTCGCACGTGCTCTTGCAAATAATCCGCGTATTCTGATTTTGGACGAAGCAACATCATCGGTTGACACCGAAACAGAGTTTCTCATTCAAGAAGCAATTCAAAAATTGCTTAAGAACAGAACGTCAATTGTTATTGCGCACCGCCTTTCGACTATACAGAATGCCAATAAAATTGTTGTTATGCACAAAGGCGAAATTAAAGAAGTAGGAAATCACCAAGAGTTACTCGCTAAAAAAGGTATATACTATAAGCTCTATCAGCTTCAGTATAAGGATCAAGAACTACCCGTTCAATAATCGTAAGGAGGTGCTTACCCATGGCATCTGTTAAATTCAACACGCTCGAACGTTTTATTATCGAGCAAGAACGCAAACATCCCGGTGCAACCGGAGAACTTTCAGCACTTCTCTCCGATCTTTCTATTGCCGCAAAAGTTATTTCACGCGAAGTGAATAAGGCGGGTCTTATCGATATTCTTGGTTTCACCGGCGACGAAAACGTGCATGGTGAAAAAGTAAAAAAACTCGATATGTATGCCCACGATATTATGTTCCGCGCTATGGATCATGGTGGTCATCTCTGCATTATGGCTTCCGAAGAAGAAGAAGATATAATTCACATTCCTACCCATCATCGTATTGGTAAATATGCTCTTTTATTCGACCCCCTCGATGGCTCATCAAATATTGACGCAAATGTTTCGATAGGTACAATATTTTCAATTCTCAAACGCATTTCTCCCGAGGGAACTCCCGGTGTGTTGGGTGATTGTTTACAACCCGGATACCAACAAGTGGCAGCAGGATACGTTATTTACGGCTCATCAACTGTTCTTGTTTATACTACCGGCGATGGAGTGCATGAGTTTACTCTCGACCCCTCAATCGGTGAGTTTCTGCTTTCAAAATCCTACATTACCATCCCTCAAAAAGGTAAAATATATAGCATCAACGAAGGGAACTACCTTTATTGGCACACCGGATTAAAACGTTATATTAAATACCTACAGGAAGAGGATGAGGGTTCAAACCGTCCGTACTCCTCAAGATACATTGGTTCGATGGTAGCAGATGTGCACAGAACGATTTTATATGGCGGTATTTTTATGTACCCTGCCGATTCGAGGAACCCCAATGGTAAATTACGCTTAATGTATGAGTGCAATCCCGTAGCTATGATTGTGGAAGCCGCCGGCGGAAGAGCAACAACCGGTTACGGACGTATTTTGGAAGTACAACCAACTTCTCTTCATCAGCGCACACCAATTTTTATTGGAAGTAGCGAAAACGTTCTTGAATTAGAGAAGTTTATAGCTGAAGCAGACGCTTTATAAGTTTTTTAGTGCTGCTTCGAGTTTAGCCACTAATTCAGTTTCTGAAATACCTTTGTACTGAATTTTGGCAGCACGTATTGCAATAGCAGGACCGTCGCCTTCACCATTAACGAATTTATAGAGATTATAACTTAACCGATAACGTTCGTTTGGAACTTCTATATACTCTGCAAATTGGTCAACCAAGTTATATATTTTTTTCTCAGTTGAATTTTCATCGGCTTTTTGCACTGATGGTGGAGGTAATGTTGTCATTTTTGATTTCTCACTGTGTTTAACTTCACAAAAATACGACCGTAAGGCGTGTTTAACAAACAATATATCAGAATAACTACGATGTACTTTTACAACTTATACTTACTTTTGCATCAGTAATTTAAAACAAACAACACAATAATTGTTAACTCCTACTCGCATTCTCGTAATTAGGTTAAGCTCACTTGGTGATGTTCTGCTCACAACTCCCGTTATTCGGGCGTTGCGGAAAAAGTATCCCGCTGCGGAAATTGATTTTATAGTGAAAGAGGAGTACTTGGCGGTTATTCAGGGTAATCCGCACATCAATCTTGTGTTTCCCTACAAAAAGAATAAAGATTCCATTAAGCTCCTTAAACAGGTAATTTCAGACAAGAAATATTCTTTAATTGTTGATTTACAAAACAACCTACGCACTCTTTCTTTAACTTTTGGTCTAGGAACCACCGTTGTACGTTTTAAGAAAAACGGATTAAAGAAACTTTTACTCGTCCACTTTAAAATAAATTTATTGCGTGATGCCAAACAAATTCCTTTGAGGTATGCTGATTGTTTACAGGGTATTACGCTTGATGGTGAAGGACTTGAGTTTTCACTTGGGAATAATTCACCAGTAAGAAACACCAATTGTATAGGCGTTGCCCCCGGTTCAAAACACTTTACTAAACGCTACCCTGTTGATCGATTAGCGGAGATTGCAAAATTACTATTGCTCAAGGGTTACGAAATACACCTTATAGGAGCTGCAGATGATAGAGAGTATTGCGAAACTCTCGCACAGCTTGCTCCGGGTACAATAAACCGTTGCAAGGGAAACGATACTAAACAAATAGCTAAAGAGATTGCGGAGTGTTCGCTGTTACTCTGTAATGATAGTGGATTAATGCATCTTGCCTCGGCGGTAAAAACTCCGGTTGCAGTAGTATTTGGATCAACGGTTGAAGAGTTCGGATTTACTCCGTATAATAATAAACACATCATCATTCAAGAGAACTCCCTCTCCTGTCGCCCGTGTTCGCATACGGGAAGGGCGGACTGTCCTAAAAAACACTTTAAGTGTATGCTCAACCTTTCTGCAGAAATGGTTTTTAATCGTGTTATTGCTTTTAAGGAAACACTATGAACAACATAGTAATGATGTTGTACAATATTTTTTTTATTTATCCTCTCTACGCAGGTTTTCTGCTTTTGGGTCTTATAAATAAAAAGGTACGCGAAGGAATAAAAGGCAGGGAGCATTTGTTTGAAAATCTTAGTAAAAAACTCAGCAACATTGATAGAACAAAAAAATTACTTTGGTTTCACTCATCTTCACTTGGTGAATTTGAACAGGCAAAACCAATTATCGAACACCTAAAATCTTCTAATAACTTTACTATTGTTGTAACTTTCTTCTCTCCCTCAGGGTATAACAACTCACTTAAGTATCCTTATGCAGATATTGTTAGCTATTTACCCGTTGATACTCCTTCGCAAGCAAAACGTTTTTTAAATACTCTCTCGCCCGATGTTTTAGTGGTAATGCGTTACGACCTTTGGCCAAATCATATTTATTATGCCAACAAAATGAATGTTCCCGTTCTTTTGGTTGACGCAACGATGAGAAAAGACTCAGCAAGGAAAAACATACTTGCTGCACGTTTTCACAAATATCTCTACGGACTCATCACGCGCATATTAACAGTTTCAGAGAGCGATAAAGAAAACTTTAAAAGTTTTGAGATTCCCGAGCATCATATAGCCATTGCGGGAGATACTCGGTACGACCAAGTACACAACAAAAGTGTTATTGCACGCGCAAAAACCATTATCAATCCCGATATCATTGCAAATAGGCGAGTTTTTATTGCAGGCAGTTCATGGGGAGAAGATGAAGAAGTTTTATTACCCGTAGTAAAAAAGTTGATTTCTAAACACAAAGATTTCTTGGCTATCATTGTTCCGCACGAACCAACAATTAGTCATCTCGAAAAACTCGAGAACGAGTTCACCGAAGGTACACGTACCATCAGATTTTCTCATCTACTCTCCTACTCGGGCGAGCAGGTAATACTTGTTGATTCCATCGGCATACTTATGACTTTGTACAGCATTGCTTCCATTGCGTTTGTGGGTGGTAGTTTTAAGAGCAATGTTCACAATGTGCTCGAAGCGGCTGTCTATGGCATTCCCGTGCTTTATGGGCCAAAGATATACGGCTCACAGGAGGCACCTCTGTTAGCGGAAGCCGGAGGCGGGTTTATAGTGAAAAACAAGCGGGAGTTGTACAGAATATTAAGCAATTTCCTCAATAATCCAACTGAACGACAAAGATGCGGTGAAATTGCGGGCACTTTTGTTGCCACTCATCGTGGTGCAACAACTATCATAACAAGAGATATTCTTAATAATCTAAAAAAATAGATTTGCTATTATTAGAGTAATCGAATATCATCGAGAAAAGGAAATTTGTTTCTTACCTGCCTTATTTCGGCTTCGTTTACTTCGGCTACAATAATTGTTTCCTCATTCTCTACTTCGGCTACTATCTCCCCTTTCGGATTTATAATAGATGAATAACCTGTATATACTCCTAATGGGTCGCTTCCCACTCTATTTACGCCAATCATAAAAGCTTGGTTTTCTATGGCACGAGCTTGTAACAACGTGCGCCAATGTGCTATGCGGGGTTTAGGCCAGTTAGCTATTGCAACCAATACATCTACTCTTTCTTTTCCGTATTTGCGATACAGTTCAGGGAACCTCACATCATAACAGATACTTAAGCCAAAACTTAGTCCATCAATATCCGTTATTACGGGGTGAGTACCCGGGCGATAGTGATTGTGCTCGTCTGCAAACGAAAAGGGATGTACTTTGTCGTATCTGGTAACCAAACTCCCTTTTTGATTCAGATGAACTAAGGAGTTGTAAATATTTTCTCCCTCCTTGAATATCATTCCAAAAAGAGTGTGGCAATCAAATTTTTGAGCAAGCTCGGTAAAGAAGTTAACACTGAAGCCATCTGCTGTTTCAGCAAATTTTGCTGATTCCATTGTAAAACCTGTGAGAGTCATCTCAGGGAATATTAATACATCAGCCGATGGGGCGTATTCTTCGAGCAAAGAACGAATACGCTGTTTATTTATTTCAGGGGATTCAAACTCAGGATTATACTGCACTAACGCTACGCGCATTATTTACCTTGTCCATTTTTAAGAATATCACGTATTTCAGCAAGAAGTACTTCCTGGGGATTTGCTTCGTTTGCTTTTTGTTCGGCTTTTATATCATCCCTACGCAGTGTGTTCATTACTTTGATAATAATAAATACAGCAAAGGAAACTATCGTGAAGTGAATAATCGTATTAATAAACTTTCCATAACCTATAAACACATTAGTGCCAAGAATTGGCAGCTTAAGATCGCTGAAATCAATGCCTCCTATTATAACACCCAAAGGGGGCATAAGAACATCTTTCACCAATGAGTTTACTATTTCACCGAATGCCGCACCAAGTATGATACCTATAGCCATATCTACTACATTACCACGGATTGCAAACTGCTTAAATTCTTTCGCTATTTTTTTAAACATTTTTGTGCCTTTTTTTTAGAAAATTGAGTAAACAAACCCTATTTGTAGGGCTTCCTTAAATTGTGTTTTCATTACTTGTGATTGCTCATACATCACAATAATATTCAAATTAACATTCAAAAAACTATTAATTTTTGCGGTGAAATTATTATCCCAGCGTACATCCCAAACCGAAAGTTCCTCAAACCTCGTAAACAAGCGCAACTTTGAATCTAAGAGAACATTTTCTACAACTGTGGTACTACCTTGAGTTACCATTTCTATACCGGTCTCAAATCTGAATGCCTCTGTTTTGTCTTTAGTCTCAAGGTCATCGGTAAATTGTGCGCGAAATTTATCGGCAAAAGTTTCTTGTATTGCCAAACCTGCTCTTGTAGAAAAATTAGTTACCGGGTTGAACGTGAAACCAAGTGATTGAGTAACATATCCCGGGTCGAAAAAATCAGTCATCGCAAGTGAAGGGGTCTGTTTGTAATCAAATCCTGTACTTACGGATGTTCTAATGGTGTTTGCAAAATAGGGATCCAATACATGCCCTGATTTGAATGAGAC
>CALKUG010000311.1 GCA_937996765.1 uncultured Ignavibacteria bacterium | reverse complement strand
AACTGAGATAGTTGGTAGCATCGCGATAGCGGTAGAAAACTTCGTAGTTATCGCCAACAAGACCTAATGTTAGTGATTTTGCGAATGTACGCATAAACATGGGGTTGATACGGAGCGAGTTATCCATTAAGTGTTCGGTGAAATTGGTGTAAAACTTGTGGTTTTTGTACGATACAAATCCTGAATAAACGGTGCTGTTTATTTCATCCATTTGCAAATAGGGGAAAGAAAGTTTGTCGGTGTAGGTATAGGTGATACCTGTCTCCCAATCGCCAATTTCGGCTCGTGCTCCCGTTTCGTAAAAGTAGTACTCTTGGTTGGTTTTATAGCCATACAAATCTTTGAATGTTTTCCCTTCGGCATTTTCGTAAGGTAAACCATAAGCATATCGTGCTTTAACTTGTACGTTTGAGTAATCGGCAGTAACGGCAGCATCACCTACTTGAAGTGCTCCCGTTGTACCTAAAAGATTTGCACGGATAAAAAGCGAATCTTTAGTATCGGTGCGAGCGAAATCAATGTTGCCGCCGAGTCCGGTGCAGCAATCATCACCGGAAGGATTAACTTCAACGGAAGCGATTTCGAGTGGGTTAACGCGAGAGATGGGAGCATCCATTCTCATTGGGCAGGCATTGTGGTAGCGTTCGCCTTCGATGGTTACTTGCACATCACTGCGTTTGAATCCGCCCATGTAAATATCCTGGGCGAAAAAGATGCCTTTGGTCATGGTATAGATTCCTGCTTGCGAGAGAAGATCGGTGTAGCGATCGGACTGAAATTTGATGAGAGATTCACCGGCATAGAGTTTTTTCCCGAAAACGGAAACCTCTTCGGTTTGATAGTTGAGCGTGTCGGGTACTTGTGCAGAAATAATTATAACACAAAATAACACGGCAGTTGCAATACGGTTAAAACGTAATAACAGCATAGATATCCTTAAAAAAAGTTATGTAAATGCGATAAAACCAAACACTTTGTTTGATTTTAACTAAATGAGTTTAAAATAGAATAGAGATTAAGCGGTGTGTTTTGGGGGGTGGTACAAACTGTGGCCGGTAAATTCAAGTAATTCACAATTTTGTGAGGAATAGGAAGAAAAAGTTGGGAAAAGCGGAGTTGTACCGCCAGTGGAATCGAGAAAACCGAGAGGTAAAAAAATCTGGAAATCGGTGTTTTTGCGGGAAGCATCGCCGGAAACAGCGGTAGAAATAAGGAGAGAGCGCTCCAAACGCGGTTCGAGATAGCAACTACCCTGACATGAGTTGTCGGGTACGTCTTTCTGAACGCAAACTTCTTCGGTGATGTACTTGTAATTAAGGGCGAATTCAGCCAAAGTGATAGCAGGCATTATAAACCCAAGCAAGTACAGTGCGATAAGACTAATCGCAAAAATCTTTTTCATATCGGCAAAATACAAAATGATGTTAATAAAATAAAATAAATAATTTATGAATGCAGTTCAGTTTATTTGGTGGGTATGGGTGTAGTAAATAAAGGACTTAGCTTAATCTTGTTAAACGATCAATTAGCAAATGTTTGTACGCCTGCTTAGTTTGGGGGAATGCGCTTTCCTATTGGTCATTTTTCATCTTCAAAAGTTGGTCTGGGTTGCGGGGCAGGTGCTAATTCAAAACCAAACAGGTAGAGTATTTGATTTACTTTATCCATACGCATAGTGGTTTTACCTTGCTCAATTTCACGAACTAATCTCAAACCAATACCCGATTTCTCGGCAAGGTCTTTTTGTGTAAGCTTGTGAAGCTTACGCTTATCTTTGATAAATTGTGAAATATTTGTTCTCATAGTAAATCCAAAATCTTACTCAAAAATATACCAAAATAGGTATAAAAAGAGGATTTAGGCAGCATTTATACCTATTAAGGTATAAATTGATTTGCCAGATGCTGATAATTTTCAACTACTATAAAATTGGAGACAAGCGTTAAAAAGCAAAAACATTGCTGAATACTTTATTTTGGAAGAAAACTTCGGCTAATTTAGTAG
>CALKUG010000310.1 GCA_937996765.1 uncultured Ignavibacteria bacterium | reverse complement strand
GTAATTTTGCCGTACTTTCCAGAACTCATAGCGGATTAGCAGCACTTGCGCTTGAATTAGATAAAGCAGGAGTTCCTTACAACTACCCCCGCGGCGAAAGCTTTTTTAAGCAAACAATTATTATCGAGTTAATTGATTATCTGCGTGCGCTTCTCAACATCCGTAACGATGTAGCACTTGCAACGGCATTAACATCACCGCTCTTCAGAATTTCACCTGCTGAGCTTATCGCATTAAGTAATTACCACTTGCCATTGTTCGAACGATTAAAAAAATCTGATTCGCCTCATATAATCTCCGCGGTTGAAACTATACTCCGTCATCATAAAATCGCTCACGAAACTTCCCCTCTCGATTTATTTGATACCATCATTCGAGAAACACACCTCAAACCTCTTTTGATAACCAAACCCAATGGCGAAGATCTTATCGCGCAAGTGGATTACTTCAGAACACTTATAGCAAAAAGTATCGAGCAACGCAGTGTAATACTTTACGATGTAATGCAGAGTATCGACTTAATGATCGAAAGTCCTTCTGATTTCAACATCTCACCACCTCAGCCGCAGAACGATGCAGTGAGTCTGATTACCATACACGGCGCAAAAGGATTACAGTATAACATTGTTTTTGTAATCGGCGCAAACAAAGAACGGACCTCATCAGGTAGCTACGCTAAAAAACAAGGCATCGAGCTTCACGGCGAGCTTGGCATAATAGCAAAATTGCCCGAGAACCCGGGGAATATATTCGACGACTACCGGGATAACCTCTTTACCGTAGCAGCTCGTTTAATAGAGGATGTACAAGAAGAAGAGGAATTCAAACGCCTGGCTTACGTGGCAATAACCAGGGCAAAGGATATTCTTGTTCTTGCTGATACTATTGATGTAAGTAGTCCCGAAAAGATGTTCAATAAATCGGCTACTCTATTAGCAAGCGTTCTTCAAGCAACGAGACTTATAGTCGAAATTGCGGATTACTTAACAGCCTCAGAAAAAAATACAACATTCAACTCACACCCATTCAATCAAACCGTGTTGGAAAATGGCGTAGAAGTTAAAAAAGAAATTGCACCCGTTGTTGACTTAATAGTTGACATTGCACCCGAAGAAATCAAAATTCCAATTGCGCCACCCATAGAGTACAAACTCAATCTTGGTGCTATCACTTCCGATGAAGGGATATACTCACTCAGCGCCTCGAAACTCGCAAAGTTTAATCAATGTCCGCGTAAGTATTATCTCTCATACGAACTCGGGTTCAACTCACTCCGCAAACTCAGTAACGAATATAAAGATGTGGAGTTGGCAGCCGAAGATTTTGAAGTGGAACCCACCGATTCCGAGGATAAAGGATATGAAATAAAAAGTGATTTTCTGGGGAGAATCATTCACTTTTTATTGGAAAACAACTGCACCGCATCTGAAATACCGGAACACACTACTCGCTATTTACGCAACGAGTTTCCAAACAATGTCAACAAACAATGGGCTTCCGATATCATAAACAGCGTATCAAATCTGCTTATTCCGTTTCTCTCCTCGCCTGTTTACACAGCCATTCAAAAACGTGCGGAGCAAACAAAGCCCTATAACGAGTATCATTTGCATTCCATCAAACACAACACTACTCTCTTCGGAATAATAGACAGAATATTTTTTGAAGGCGATTCCGTTTACATTGTTGATTGGAAAACAAACCGATTACCCGATGCAGAAACCGAACAACGTTTGCAGGCAGAGTATCAAGTGCAAATGGAGTTTTACGTTGCCCTCATACCGCTCATACTCCCCACTGTCTCATCGGTTACTACACATTTAGTATTTTTACAAAAGCCCGAACTCTCTCAACCCATTGAGTATAAGGGCGAAAAACTTAAAGCAGTTACCGAAGGTGTTTATACTCAAATAATCAATTATCGTAAATCCATACAAACACGGAAATACGAAACCAATCGTTCACATTGCTCGCATTGTGATTTTGCAAATGATAAAGCACATAAAGTTTGTTGTTTAGACTAATTGCGGGGAGTATATTGCACCATTGTTTATCTTAAAAGTAACGGATTATAATGCTTAATTATGTTTGGTTCTCACTGGTAATATTAGGAATCCTTGCAGGAGTCTCCTACGATATAAAGGATTCAGTTTCCGATACCTATCGCAATGGTAAAGCAATAACTGTTACTCTCACACAAACTTCAGGAAAAGATTCATTACATCCCCGCCTGAGCATTCAATCCGCCGCGTTTAATACATTTTACGGTTCAAATCTGCAAAACGATGTAGTAGCCGATGTTCAATTAAGTCATAAACAAGGGAATGAATATACCTTGTTTATGAAAACCGATAATGCAACCCCCGAGGTTTGGCAAACCATTGCGGGTTCATCGGGTAAGGCAAACGACATTTCGGGCAGTGTATTTATACAAGCAAAAGATTCGCTTGGTAACGCCATCGCCTTATTAACATTAGACCAAACACGCTTTGTGAAAGTTAAAGAAATAACCAATGCCTCGTTGGATTATGCTGAAACCGCGGTGAAAATTGCATTAGGACTCATAGGCATAATGGCTATGTGGTTGGGTGTTATGAAAGTAGCCGAAGAAGCAGGATTAATAAAGCTCATCGCCAAAGCGCTTACACCCGTTACCAAATTTTTATTCCCTTCTGTTCCCTCGGATCATCCTGCAATGGGCTCGATGATTATGAATATCTCTGCCAACTTTTTAGGATTGGGGAATGCGGCAACACCCTTTGGCTTAAAAGCGATGCAAGAATTAGATACACTTAACACCAACAAAGGAACCGCAAGCGATCCCATGGTGATGTTTCTTGCGATTAATACCGCAGGACTCAATCTCATACCCGCAACCGCAATTGCTGTCCGTGCCGCCTCAGGCAGTGCCGATCCTGCCGCAATAATAGGCACCACCATATTTGGTTCGGCATGTGCAACCACAACAGCAATAATATTAGGCAAAACTGCTGAAGCTTTTTTAGGCACCTCGCAAGTATCTCAAGCAGAAAAAAAATCTCTCTTCAAAAAATTGGGTATCATAGCCGTAGTGTTGGCGGTAATAATCGCCTCCATATCATTAGGAGTCTTTAACTCATTAAGCAGTTATTTTGGCAACTCGGGCTCATCGGTTTTCAAAGATGTAATTTCAACACTTTCGGTATTAGCCATACCCACACTGATAACTATCTTTATGACGTACGGATTAGTAAAAAAAGTTAAAGTGTATGAAACCTTTGTAGAAGGTGCAAAAGAAGGGTTTAACACGGCAATACGCATAATTCCCTATTTAGTGGCAATGCTTATGGCAATTGGAATATTCAGAGCAGGCGGAGCGATGGATTGGCTGATAACCATACTAATGCCCGTAACCAATTTTATAGGAATGCCCGCAGAGGCACTACCCATGGCATTGATGCGTCCCCTTTCCGGAAGCGGATCATTAGGGATAATGACTGAAATAATATCTGTTCACGGAGCCGATTCATTCATGGGAATGTTGGTCTCAACCTTTTACGGAAGCACCGAAACCACCTTTTACGTATTGGCAGTCTATTTCGGATCCGTGAACATCAAAAACACGCGCCACGCCTTACCCCTCGGACTCCTCGCCGATGTGGCAGGAATATTAGGCGCACTGTTTATAGTAAAGTTACTGTTTGGGTAAGAA
>CALKUG010000309.1 GCA_937996765.1 uncultured Ignavibacteria bacterium | reverse complement strand
GGATTCTTTTTCAAACTTGCCAGAAAAACATCGCCTGCGGGAATGCTGATATTGGTATGGCGTTCGTTTAGGGCTATACCCAATAACTCATCAGCAGGGTTGGTGTTGTTTCTATCCACACAATTTATCAAATGTGCTGCAACATAATACTCTTTTGGATAGATAATGATATTGGAAACAAACCCTGTTCCGCCACCAAAATGCCCAATAAACTCGCGTCCTTTTGCATCGGTTTTTACATCAACTCCGAGTCCGTAACTCTTTATTTCGCCATTGTTTAGCCGAGTTGGTTGCATCATTCGTGTGAGGGAGGAATCAGTTAACAATACGCGTGCTGCAAGGGCTTTACCTAATCGGAGTAAATCGGGTAAAGTTGAAAGGACTCCACCTCCGGGATATTTAATACTTAAATCTGCGAGGGGAGCATTGATGAATTCACGTTGTGCGTTTTTATAATATCCATAAGCACGACCTTTAACTATGTGTTCTTGAACATCGAGTCGTGTGGAGTGCATCCCTGCTTTGGTGAATATAGCTTCTTGCAAAAAGTCGCCAAAAGATTTACCGGTAACGTTTTCGATAATTTTGGAAACAAAAGTATAGGCCAGGGTTGAGTAAATGTATTTTTCACCCGGTTTTGCTTCGAGGGCATCGTTTTTAAGAAAATTATAGACTTCGGTGGTGCTATTAAACTTTTTGACCGAATGAAACTCTCCGTCGCGATAGGCACGCAACCCTGAGGTATGGCTGAGTAACTGCGGAATGGTAATGTTCGCTTTATCTGCCGGTATATCGGGCAACCAAGTTTTGATGGGTTTTTCAAGCGAGAGCTTCCCTTGCTCAACCAAAATCATTACCGCAATACCGGTTATAAATTTGGAAATTGAGGCAATACGAAATACCGAATTGGTATCAGCGGGCACTTGTAGCTCAAGTGATGAGTATCCTGAACCTGTGGCAAAAAAGAGAGAATCGCCCAATGCAACACCTGCAACAACTCCCGGTAACTCTTTTATTGTAGTGTAGTTACGGACATATTCTTGTAACGAATGATGAAGGGAATGGGTATGCTGTGCGATTGAAAAAGATGCAAATAATATAAAGCTTAGAAACAGTTTCATAGAAGGTAAACTCACTTAACTCACTTAATAACGTATTGCTGATACGCAAAAATACGCTACTGAAACGGTTTATGCTAAACTAATTATGAGCATTATGCCTTTGGTAAAATAAAAGTGAAGCGACTTCCAAACCCAAGTTCGCTTTTAACGGATATTGTTCCGCCCATTTGTTTTATGGCATCGTAAGCGAGTTTGAGTCCGATTCCTGAGCCCTTTTCGTTAACTGTGCCGCGGGTACTAACCCGTTCATTAAACAGATTTGCAATTCTGTTTTTCTCCAATCCAATGCCTTCATCCACAACACTTACCGAAACACCTGTTTCCACCGTATGCGCAATTATGGTAACCATAGAGTGTTTTTGACTGAATTTTATTGCATTTGAAAGCAAATTCCGAATAACTAACGCAAGCATATTTGCGTCACCCAATGCCATAAGCTCTGCCTCGCTTGAGTATTTAACATGTATTCGTTTATTGCGTGCGGTGGTTGAGAGTGTAACTAAAACAGATACTATAATCTCTTCAATATTTACAGGAACCATTTTAATGGTTTTGTGCTCTTGCCTAAACCTAATCCACTCCATCAGATCGTTAATAAAATGGTAATGTTTGTTTATTGCGGTATCGAGCTCGTTTGAGTAATGAACCAATTCATCGTTCTCACTCTCCTTACACATTTCGGCAACAAGTGATGAAAATCCGAGTATTCCTTGAAACGGTGATCGAATATCATGTGCTAAAATAGCAAGTAATTCAGTGTTGAGTACGTTGGTGGAATGGATTTCTTCGATGTGACTTTGTAATTGCTTTTTATTTGCATTTAACTCCTTAAGAGTAACAATTTGCTCAGTCATCTCTTTGATTGCAACAAGAATTCCAAAACCGGGTAGCGATATTGGTGCACAAGTAACCGAAAGCCAGCGGGTTACACCATTTTTCATCAGTCCTAACGTTTGTTCAGCAATCGTATTGTTAAATAATGCCCTTACACTTGGCAGTTGTTCGTAGGGGATGGGATTCCCCTCCAAATCTATAATTTTAACTTCCGGTGTTGCCAAAAAAGCTGTAAGCTTGGTGTTGAGTTTAAGTCCTGCTATTTGTATTGCTCTGTTATTCAGATCAAGAATTTCACCCTGATCGCTGGTAACCACCACCCCAATTGGAAGTGCATCCATGAGAACCTGATATTTTTTCGAACTTATCCGCAGCGAATTTTCAATTTTTGCTTCTTTGGTTCTATCCTTAAAGTCGGCACAGGCACAGTAGTCGCCGGTACGATATACAAACAAATCTGTTACAATTCTCTCGGAATCATGTAGGAAAGAAAACGAAAGGTGTTGATTTTCGAGATTACCAACTATAACATCTTCAATGGTTTTTCTAATGGGGTCGTTTGCATGATGGGGGAATGCACTGGAAAAATGGGAACCAATAAGTTCTTCGGGGCTTAGCTTCAGAATACGCTCAGCTTCTTCGTTGATATCGGTTATAGTGAGTTCTGAATCTTCGGGGTTTAGTCGAAAAAGAATCATGCCTGTTGAACTGTGGCGGAATACATTTTTGTAGGACTCTGCAAGAGCTGTTGTAACGATTTCCATAAGCTTATCCTTTAATGAAAGGCTTAAATACAACATTATTCAAAGCTAATCTACTAACATATCTTAAAAAGTTGACTAACGCAAATAAAACTTAATCTTATATAATTGAACAAAGCAGTTGCTTTAAGTGCACAATATCAAACTTGAGGTGCGTATTGATATACCATACATTTGTAGCGTAGTTTTTAATTCACTTAAATGAGGTTTTTAATGTCAGATGAACAAAACAAGGTTGAAATAGGAGGGGATATGCAACAAACTTCTCCCTCGGATTTAAGTCCGGCAACCGAATCAAATTTGCAACAAGTGGCAATTCCCGAAGTAACACATCAAGAAACGTTTGAGCGGGTGGTTAGCTCTACTCCCGATTTGTTGCAACAGTTAAAAGATGAAATGCTCAAAGAACTCAAAAACGAGGTTCAGGTGTATCTCTCACCTGCGCTAAATTATGCTGCGCAACAGGAGGCAGAGAGAATTAAACACGAGATTTCCTCACTACTTCCATCAGAGACCAACATCCCGGATTTACTTGATAAATGGCGCGAAGCAAATCAGCCGTTTTTGGGTCATTTCGAAAACAACCCAAGTGCGATTCCTGAAAGTGTTGTGCGTTTCTTTAAAGCATCGCAATACGATACACTTTCACAATCGCTCTCCGAGCAAAAGCAAATGAGTAATCAATTTGCTAAAACCAACGAATTACGCATTCCTGTTAAAAATGAGATCGCTAACTCGCGACTTATGTCACACGATGCAAAGGGGAGTGGATTAAGCGACACACTCCAACGCATTTTTGAACGGAATACCAACAACTAAAACAACCAAATAAGAGGAGAGAGCCCATGGCTACACCATTATCTTCGGGAGTGTTTACTTCCACAACCACCGGCACCAATCAACAAGTGCAGGATATCGAGAAAGTACTTCAAGTCCTTAAACCCTACCAAACACCTTTGGTTCAATGGCTTTGGTTTTATTCGCAACCTGCAAAACCGGTAGTTAACCCCACGGGTAAATTCAGTTGGTTCGAAAGTGAGTTTTTACCGCATCAAGCACAGCTTACTTCGGTGGTTTCACCCGGATCTTCCGCAGGTTCACTTCGATTAACCGCAACCAATGTTAACCCTCTCGAGATTTTTAACACCGACGATATTGTTTTGCTTGAAGCGTTAGATAAAGCATTGTATGTAGAAACCACTACGCCCTCCGAGGTTATTCTAAAATCTATGGACCCCGGTTCGGAGTTCGAGGATATAGATGCCGCCGGTAGCTTTATTAAAATCATCGGGAGCAGGAACTCAGAGTATAACGGAATCCGTAAATCAATAAATGCTCGCGAAACGGAGCACGCAAACTACCTCAATATCTTCACTGAGTCTATTGCCACTTCGGGACGCGCCCAGGCAGGTGAGTACTACACCGACGGACTAACACACGATGAACAAGTCGAGAAAAAAATAGAGGAAATGAAACTCCAAATCGAGCGATATTTTTTGTTTGCTCCCGCCGAGGGGTACGCAACCATTGGAAACTACCGTACTACCTGGGGACATGGCTTGATGGGAAGAATCAAAAGCAACATCAATTCTTATTCGGGAGCACTCTCAGAAACTGTGTTTGACACGCACTTAAAAAAGGTGTTTGCTCGTGGTTCCAACCGTAAACTTCACCTTTGCGGTAGCGATCAACTTGCCGAAATCAACAAGTTTGTGAAAGACCGCTACCACATTCAAAACGACCTTTCCTCGAAAATGTACGGGTTGCAGGTGAATAGCTATGTAACACCTTTTGGGATTGTTGACTTAATGTGGGATCCCGTAATGGACGGTAAATACAGCAGTTACGGATTTACGGTTGATGCAGAACGTATTCGTATGAGGTTTATGTCGCCCGATAAAAAAGGCGAGCGTAAGTTCCGAATAGAGGAGGGAGTTGAAACCCCGGGTGTTGATGGTACCACAACAAAAATACTTTTTGATGTGGGTATTGAGATACACAACGAGGCAACGCACGGCTTGTTGCGCAAAAGTTAATCTACCAAAAAGTAACTAACACAGTAAAGTTCAGGGAGTAGCCAGTCTATTGGCTGCTCCCGGGACTGAATTCACTATAGTAAAAACAACGGGAAAAAAATGACTACGCTCGAAATGAAAAAAATACTCTTAAACTATCTCGATGAGCAAGAAAACGGGTTTTGGAGCAACGAGGAATTACTCGGAGCATTAAACGAGGGCGAGCAACTGATGGTATCAATGCTTCACGCTCGGATTGAGGGGGGAGAGCAACAACTCGGTCAATACTTGGAAAAACTGCTTGTTTCAGAAGAATTTGTACTCGCCCAGGGGGTACGAAATGTTGTGCTCCCGGCAACCTTGGCAAAGTTGGAGAGAGTGCGTTACACTCCTGCTGTGGCTTTTTACCCTTATGTGCATTGCTATCGTAGGACCCCGGGTACGGTTACGGGATTTGGTAGCGAGAATCATTACTTCCGCAGTAATCTCGATGCTCTTTCGTTTTACTATACCATTGCGGGCAACACACTCATTTTGGATGAGGAAATTGCTCCGCTTACCCAAGGTGGCAGGCTGATTCTGCATTATTACAAAAAGCTCACTCCCTTTACGTTTGGTGGCGAAACAACACTCTCCACATTCTTTCATACGCCTATGATCTATTTTGCACTTTCGGTACTACTTCAAAAAGAGGAGCGGAGCACTGAAGCAGAACAGTATTTTAACCGTAGTATGATTGTTTTTAACGCAATAATTCAGTAATCCAACAATTACAATAAAAGGAGCTAACGTATTATGTCCGCAACACTTAAAGAACTTCGTGACCAGATAATTATCGATTCAAACATTGCCGGTGACCCCCGTTTCCCAATAACACGACTTAACAGAATAATCAATCTCGCCCAGCGTTATGTGCAAACAGAACTTAACGGACTCGGTATGAAAAAGTGGGAAGATGCCACTTTAATTATCAAAGATGATTTAGAGACAGAGCCGTTTGCCGGAAAACCTGTTACCATCATTCCGCTTTCGGGTAGTGCACTTTCGAGAATGCTGGAATCACCTGCCTCGGTACTGTTTATTGAAGCCAATTCTGCTTCAGGAACGGGAATAGGGTACGAGGTAAAGCCCGAAAAATTTGCGGAGCAGATACACAACCACTACTTAGAGCCAACTGATTTAAAACCTGTGTTTATGCGACTTGCCAACAAACTCTGGGTTTCTCCCGCTAAAGCACTTTCCATTCGGGTGTTTTATTACAGAGGAGTAAGCGACTTGGCAACCGATACTGACCTTTCGGAAATTCCCGTTGAATTTGAAGAATTTCTCATAAAAAAGGGAGTTTTGGAAGTACAAGCGATATTGGGATTGCTCGAAGAAAAAGAAGTGAAAGCTCGTTCATTGGAGCGTGAGATTGCCTCGGCTTATGAAAAATTCCTTGGGAAACAACGGGAGCAGAGCCGAACAGATATCAATCGTAACCAACGTTTACAATAGGAGTGTTGGAGCATGTTAACCTATGGCAGAATAAAGGATAGCTTTTTCCA
>CALKUG010000308.1 GCA_937996765.1 uncultured Ignavibacteria bacterium | reverse complement strand
ATTATTGTGTATTCGGGCTGAAATCTCCCTGATTGTATCCGCGACCACTCTAACAACTGATTTAACAAGTTAAACTGATTTTGTAGTGAATCATATAATTTGCCACCATAATAGGCAACTTTTTCGTAACCCAGCTGTTGAGGATTAGTTTTTATTAATTCTGAAAGTCCAAGCAAATGCTGGAACGGACCTCGTAAATCATGCGAAATAATTGAGAAAAAACGATCTTTATTTTGATTAGAAACTACAAGATCTTCGTTCACCTTTTTGTATTGTTCCTCGAGAAGAACTAACTCTGTTATGTCTTGGAAAGATACAACCGAACCGATTATTTGTCCATTTTCTACATAAGGTGATGCAATAGCTGATATTGGGAATTTTTTTCCGGCTTTTGTTATAAACTCATCATTTTCGCTTCGTACAATTCCCCCTTGCTTCATGCACATGTGTATAAAACAATGTTCGTGCAAAATCCCTTTAGAATTGAGCTTATTGCTATGAATGGTTTCGTGTGCGTTGAATTTATTTAAATCTTTTGCCGTCCAGCCCAACAGCTGCTCAGCCTTTGAATTCATAAATATTACTTTATCGGTTTTGTCGACAACAATTAAACCCTCGCCCAAATCATTTGTGATATCCCGAAGCCTTTGTTCTTGTTTCTTTAATTTTTCTTCTGCTTCTAATTTGTAGGTGATATCCCTCGTAATACCAAAAATTGAGGGTTTGCCTTCCCATTCTCCCAAAGTTATACGTGTTTCAACGGGTATTATAGCACCTGTTTTCGATTGTAGAGGAACCGGGCAAAACTCCGATGTTCCAGCCAGCATTTCTCCAACGATTTTTAGAGCTTCGTCCCTTCTATTCTCAACGTGGAGATTAATAACGTTTGTTCCCTTTATTTCCTCGAGGGTGAACTCCAAGCGTGAGAGAGCGTAATTGTTTGCGTATATAATCTCACCTTTTTCACCCAAAATAAAGAACATATCTTGCGAGCTATTAAAAAACTTAAACAAGTTATCTCGTTGAATAAGCGACTCTTCCTTATGCGTGATACGTTCGAGGGCTGTACCCACTACCGTTCCAATCGTGAGTAAAATTTCACGCTCGTGCTCGGTAATAAAATGCCTTTTTTTACTTACAATGTTCAAAGCTCCGAGAATTCTTTTATTGGAGCGTATCGGAACACTTGCAACCGAAGCAAATCCCCAACGCTCAGAATGCTTTGGCGAAATTTTATGATATTCATCAGTGAATAAAGGTTCGGCGTTTTCAAATAATTTGGTATATAAGGGTGAATCAAGTGTAATTTCACCAACTTCAGACAAAAAATCTTCGGGTAAATTTATTGAGGTGATTACCTTTGCGGAGGTAGGTGCGGTACGTAAATAAACACCCCCTGCATCAAATTCCATTAGAACTAAAGTAGATTGAAGAACCCAATTAAATAAAGTTATTTTATCCTCTGCCTCATTGGCAAGAGTGATTACGCTAAAAAGAATTGATTGACCATGCAGTGAGTTTCTAAGAAACTTTACTTCTTCTTGCAGTTCATCATTAGTTAGATTAGCTAAATCTTCACTATTTACCGGCTTCTCGTTCATCAAGACCCTGGCCCCGCTTTTGGCGAAGGCCGTTACGAATTAAACAATAAGGTAACTTACTTAATTAACTTCAACCATTTACCCTTAAATGGCTACGCTTTCAGCTCTAAAAACCCGATATAATCTCATTTTATCAGATTTTCAATGTCAAGTTGCTTAAATTACCAATAATAAGCAACTACTTAACAATTATTTATTCTTGCGCCGTTTAATTATTTAAAATGGGGGTATTGAAAATGGATTTGCAAAATTGAACCCGTACCGCTATATTTGGAATTCGAAATATAAAAAGCCGGCGTAGCTCAGTTGGTAGAGCAGCTGATTTGTAATCAGCAGGTCGGAGGTTCGAGTCCCTCCGCCGGCTCTTTTAAAGCCCGATTAATTTTGTCGGGCTTTTTTTATTATTAAGAAAAACTAAGTATGAAGTTTCTCGCGATAGATTTTGAGACCGCTAATAAGTACGATACCAGTGCATGTGCAATTGGGTTGGCATTTGTTGAAGACGGAAATATAATTTATCGAGATGCATTCCTAATAAAACCTCCCACAATGCAGTTTGATTTTTCTTGGGTTCACCATATTTATCCAAGCGATGTTAAAAATAAACCCACATTTGATAAACTTTGGCCTACAATTGCACCCTACTTTGAGAGAGCCGACTTTTTTGTAGCACATAATGCATCGTTTGATAAAAGAGTACTTTACGCCCTTTGTGAGTATTACAATATTCCTAAACCCGAGCAAAAATTTGAGTGTACGGTTATTCTTTCACGGAAGGTATTCAAACTTCAAAAGGCTTCTTTAGATAAAGTATCTAAACATTTCGACATTCCCCTTAACCACCACGAAGCCGGCTCAGATGCTGAAGCCTGCGCCCGCATTATGATTAAAGTTATTGAAACTTTTGAGTAAGCAAAAACATTTTTGACGGAACTGTGTGGCGGAGTATGTAGGGTTTGGGATGAGATTTTTATTTCATCAAAAGCATTTTTTTAGTGTAATTTTTTGAATTCACACTCAGCTGAACGATATACACCCCCGATGAACAACCGTATTGAGATGAATCAAATTCTGTTTCGTAGTACCCCGATGTTTTCTGTTCATCGAGCAAAGTTGCAACTTTACTTCCATCCAAACTATAAACATTAACTGCAACAGTAGAAACGCCATCGGTATTGATATTTTCGGGAATTATAAACCTGATTTTGGTTGTGGGATTATAGGGATTGGGATAGCAATCGTACAATCTTACCCCCATATCTTTATTAACGGGGAAAAACTCAGTAGCTGTTGCCAAATCAGGGCGACCGGCATCCACCCAAGCTGTGTATATTAAGACTGCTAATTTTTCTGTAGCTTTTTTGAAAAGTACATTGGTGAAGCCCTTAGTTTGGTTCCACAAATTGGTGTAATAGGTATTACTGGATGTGCTACCGCCTGCAAGCTTTTTAGCTAAACTATCTGCATAGAGTAACGAATCTACATACTCATAATTCCTGTAAATCATATCAAAAACAAATCGACGGGTATCTGCAATGTATTCGGCTGTATCAGGAACAAATACAATCTCTGACGAAAATTTCCCAATCATAGTGGATTCATAACGGGAGTGTATTCCGTTTTGTCCTGATAATTGCCCATCATAGTTAGCTGTTATATGTAAAGGCATATGTGAATCACCTACATAATGCCCCAAATCAGAAGCGAGGATTATTGCTAACTGCCAGTCCTTTTTTTTGAACGCATTAGTAAGATTTTCAAGTGTGTTTAGGATTGCATAAGGTAAAATACCTTGGTCTTCAACAAAAGAACTACCATATTGAGCAATAAGTGAATCCAGTGTTTCAGGAATTCTGCCTTTATTAATAAATCCCGCAAAATTATCTATATCAATGTAATGTTTGTAACCTTCGGTGGGGTCGCTACCTTTTCGGTAATCGGGGTCGGAGGCATGTTTTTCCAGTGAATCCTTCCAAACAACAAATTGTTTCATTTCCTTAGGAAAAGCTTGAACTGTTGTTCGATTTATAATCTTGTGGCCAACGTTACCCCAACCGCCAAAAAGAATAACCAAAAATAAACCGGCAAAAAACGGGAAGAGTTTACATTTCATTTTTTCTTCATAATTATGACAAACACTGAACAGAAATGTAATAGATAAGAACCTAAAAACATCATAAAGACAAGAATGTTTTAATGCGTTCCTTCAGCTAATTTTTCGTACATTTGTAGGTTATACTCAAATATTATTTAAATAACTCAGACCAAGGAAATACACCCCAATGCAATTAAACTGTGGCATTGTCGGATTACCAAATGTTGGTAAATCTACACTTTTTTCAGCTTTAACTTCGGCACCTGCCGAGGCAGCAAACTATCCATTTTGCACGATAGAACCCAATGTGGGCTTGGTTGCCGTTCCCGATAATCGTCTAAAACGCATTGCGGAGTTATTTAATCCAAAAAGTCTTATTCCAACTGTAACAGAATTTGTAGATATTGCCGGATTGGTTCGCGGTGCATCTAAAGGTGAGGGGCTTGGGAATCAGTTTCTTGGTCATATTCGCCAGGTAGGCGCAATAATTCATGTTGTTCGCTGTTTTGATAATAACGACATTGTGCATGTTCACGGCAAAATTGACCCTGTGGATGACATTGAAACAGTAGAGTTTGAGTTGGCCTTGGCTGATTTGGAAACTGTTGAAAAACGTATGAACTCTATGCCGAAGCTAATTAAATCACAAGATAAAAAAATCTCTGAACAAGCTAAGGCAACTGAGCCGATTCTACAGCTACTCATAAAAGCTCTTGAAGCCGGTAAACCCGCACGCAGTCTTGCACTATCACCAGAACAAAAAGCTCTCATTCAGGACCTTCACCTTATAACTGCTAAAAATCAAATTTACTGCTGTAATGTTGATGAAGCTTCTGTGGTTTCCGGAAACGCTTATGTAGAAACCGTAAAAAAATATGCTGAACAAAATGGTTCAGAAGTAATTATGGTGTGCGCACAACTCGAATCGGAAATAGCTAAACTCGACGACGCTGAAGAACGCGCTTTGTTCCTTGCCGATGTTGGCATTGAAGAATCCGGACTCGATAAACTTATCAGAGCAGGTTACCATTCGCTCGATCTCAGAACCTTTTTTACCGCGGGTGAAAAAGAAGTACGCGCATGGACATTTGAATCCGGCATGAAAGCTCCTCAAACAGCAGGTGTAATACACACCGATTTTGAACGAGGATTTATTAGAGCCGAAGTATATCATTGCGAAGATTTATTCTCCCTGGGTTCCGAAGCAAAAATAAAAGAACAGGGAAAACTCAGGGTTGAGGGTAAAGAGTATGTGGTACAAGATGGGGATGTAATGTTTTTTAGATTTAACGTTTAGCCTTGAGTTAATAGGATTAACTATGTCTGCAAATAATAAATTAGTTATTTTCTCCGGTAGTTCAAACCGAACATTAGCCGAGCATATTGCCTCACACTTATATTTGAGTTTGGGCAGAGCCGAGCTTCGTACTTTTAGTGACGGAGAAATTTGGTGCAAATACCATGAGGATTTACGTGGTGCAGAGGTCTATTTAAT
>CALKUG010000307.1 GCA_937996765.1 uncultured Ignavibacteria bacterium | reverse complement strand
GTTACTTTGTATCTTGAACGATTGCTTGGTGGCAGTACGGTGTATTGGGATGGCAGTTTTATTGGTAAAGATTTTGGTTTGGCATACGGACACAGCTTTGTGGTGGATTCTTCGGTCACCGCAGGTGTTCATACTCTTACTATTCTTATAGATAAAGAAGAAAATCCGTATCAACAATACGGACATCATGTTGTTAATGGTAATGGCATAACTTGGAATGGGATTGTGGGAAAAATTGAATTGCTCTCAAGCGACTCACAACATTCGATTTCCGATTTGCAGATCTACCCAAATATTGCGAGCAAAAGTGTTAGCATACTATCAAAGTTCGATGATCGTTACCCAAGCTCGGGTGTTGAAGCGGAGATTATCATTCGCGACAAAAAAAGTAATACTAAAGTTGGGGAATCTTCATTCAAAATTACAGCAGATTCGATAAAGGTTGAGATACCAATTAGCGGTGATGTAGCATTATGGAGTGAGTTTAATCCTGCTCTTTATACTGCCACTTTGAAAATAACCCATAATTCCAAATTAATGGATGAAAAAACAGTTGATTTTGGATTCCGAGAATTGGGAAGCCAATCAGGTAATTTTACCATTAACGGTGAAAAGATTTTTATGAGAGGTACACTTGATAATGGAGTATCTCCGCTCACGGGCTACCCTGCAATGGATGTTGCTGCATGGGCAAAAAAAATTACGATGTATAAGGAACATGGTATTAATCTTATTCGCTTTCACACACATTTTCCACCCAAGGCAGCGTTTATTGCAGCAGATAGTTTGGGAATGTATTTGCAACCTGAGTTGAGTGGTGTACCCTATGCGGAAATTGACAGAGTTTTAAGAGAATATGGGAACCACCCTTCTTTCTGCTTGATGTCCTTGAACAACGAGGCATTCTCCCATAACGAGTTAACTCAAAAGATACTACAGCGTGCAAAAATCATGGATAATCGCCACATGTACACGTGCACAACCCATCCATTAAAGGCAGACTGTATAGATGATTTTTACGTTTCGGCTTGGGGAACGCAACCCAAATCCGAATGGCCAAATTTTGAGAACATAGTAGGTATAACTTGGGGCGGTGGTGATAATGTTACAGCAAGTAGATTCAATACTCATAATCCTGAAACAAGCTCCGACTACTCAGAAGAAATTGCAGAAGCAAATGCTCCGGTTATTTCGCACGAAGTGGGTCAATGGGCATTGATGCCGAATTTTGATGATATACGAAAGTATTCAGGTTCACTACGAAATACTAATTTCGAGAGAATGAAAACGTTATTTGAAGGAAATCACAATCCCACACTTGCGCATAAGTTTCATTTAGCTTCGGGTGAGTTTTCAATGTTGCTCTACAAAGAAGAAATAGAATCTGCTTTGCGTACCCCCGGTTTTGGAGGATTCGAACTACTCGGTTTGCAGGATTATCAAGGTCAATGGACAGCCATTGTTGGATTGTTTAACGACTTTATGGAATCCAAAGGTTTTGTATCCGCCGAAGAACATTCCTACTATTGCAATGCGGTGGTGCCACTTGCCAAGTTTGAGAAAAGAGTTTTTACCACAAATGAATCCCTCGATTTTAATACGGTAGTAGCAAACTATTCTCTATCAAATATCGCAAATAGCTCTCCTGAGTGGAAATTAACATCAGGAAGCAACATGGTAGCAAAAGGAAAGCTTGATCCCAAAACCATAACCAAAGGTGGTTTGACTGAGTTTGGCTCCGTGAGTATTCCTCTCAATTCCATTACAACATCTGAGAAAATGGAACTGACAATTAGTATTCCCGGAACTTCCTATAAAAATAGCTGGGATATTTGGGTGTATATACCCTACGCAGAAGTTTATACTGATTCAATAGTAGTTGTTAAAGGTAATGAAAAAGCAAAGCTCAAAGAGCAATTGGAAGCAGGGAAAAAAGTGCTGCTCTTGCTTACCAAAGATGAGTTAAACAATTATCGGGAAAGTTGTTTTGCCCCAATTTTTTGGAATTCGTTTTTTAAATGGCCTCAAAAATCGCATACATTGGGAGTGTATTGCGACCCCGAGCATCCGGTGTTTAACGATTTCCCAACGGAGTTTCATTCAAATTGGCAATGGTGGGATATAACCATGAATGCGGTTGCAATGAATCTTAATGCACTGCCCAAAGAGTTTAATCCCTTAATAAACGTTATTGATACCTATCACAAAAATGATAAACTTGGATATTTGTTCGAATGTAATGTTGGTAAAGGGAAGCTTGTAGTGAGCAGTATTGATTTTACAAAAGCATCCGAGAAAAATATAAGTACACAGCGAATGTTTTGCAGTGTTGTTAAGTACATGGAGCATGAAGGGTTTAGCCCCAAATATACTCTTGAACTCGAATCCATTTACCAATTGATGAAGTAAGCAAGAAATATTTAAGAA
>CALKUG010000306.1 GCA_937996765.1 uncultured Ignavibacteria bacterium | reverse complement strand
CTAAAACTTTACTTTAAGTTAAATCTGTTGTATTTTATATTACCAACTTTTAGAAACATTTTACATCGGAGTATATAGTGGCTGAACAGTATTCCGGGCTTTCTGATAGTGCATTGTTAGAGCTCACTGCCAAAAAAGATACTATGGCATTTGAGGAACTGTACGATCGGTATGCCCCACTTGTTTACAAACTAATTTCAAAAATTACCGAAGAGAATGAAAAAGAATCTGCAATTCTCACAGAAGAATCATTTTTAATTGCATATAAATATGCGCACAGGTATAATCCCGGTACTGAAAATGCTTACACTTGGCTTGTTTATATAGCAAGAAACAAAGCAGTAGATTCTATGAGGAGAAAACGCGACATTCCCGGTATGCCTTCTTATACTCAATCATACGAAGAAAAAATTATACTCCCTCACCTTTCTCGTGTTATTGATCCTCTCGATTTCAGCATAGCAATGTCGGTTAAAGACACTATCGAAAACGCTTTAAATCAATTAGCCGAGCCGCAACAGTTGGCAATTTTCCTTTCATTTTATCTTGGTTTAACCCCGGAAGAAATTTCAGAGGAAATGAATATACCGGTTAAAACAGCAGCGGTTAAGCTTCAAAACGCCTTAACTAACTTGCGCGATACTCTATTACGAGGTGATAATTAATGTCAACATTTGAAATTACTCCACAACTACTTTACGCCTACGTACTTGGCGCACTTGACCCCCAAACCGAAATTGAGTTTACAGATTATTTAGAATCTTCGGGTAGCGATTTCCCATGGGCAGAATTGGGCGAGTGCCAAAATATAACGGCTTTACTTCCCTCTTTTTCTGCTTTTACCGACGTTCCTCCCATAATAAAAGAACGTTTGTTTAAGAGAATTGCTAACGGAACCGGTGATACCGTTCCTGTGAAACGTTCGGGAATGCGAATAGCAAAACCACAACGTCGTGAAGAAAAAGAAGAAATTCCCGCTGAACCGGAAATTATAATACCCGAACCCACGAAGCGCAAAACGTTTTTGCAACAAACATACGAACGTATTCAAAAAGCAGAAGAACCTATACCTGAAACTCCACTTACCGAGGACCGTCCCGAACAAAAGCGCCCACCCTCCGAGGGCAATCAGAAGCGTTCTTCAATTCGTCCGGGTAGCGTAACTCAGGTACTTCGCCGAAACGAACAACCTGATGAGACCGTTGACACTCCGGAAGAATATGATGAACCTATTGATCGTGCTCCTGAACCTACTCCTCAACCGCCTAAAAAAAGGCGTGCCTCAAAAAGAGTGGATTTGGAGGAACAACCCGATCCGATAGAACAAGAGGAAAATAGCGAGCAACTTTACGACGAATCTTCTGAAGAAACAGATGGAGATTCAAACGAGAACTCGCTGCAAGAATTTGCTCCGCGAGATACTGAGATTCTTCGTCCAACAGATCCACCATCCAAAATCCGCCGAGTAGAGCTTATGCAAAAGCGTATTACTTTGGAAGCATTCCAACAAGGTAGCGTTCCTTCAGGTATTTTTTGGATTGTTACGTTAGTACTGCTTTCAGTAATTATCGGTGTTTATGTTACTCTTTCTTCTCAGATTAATACCGTTGCCACAGCAGATTCTTCTGTAAAAAATGTAAACAAAACCATTACCATGAACCAGGACTTGTTGTTTTTCCTCAATTCATCTAAAAACATACGTCTTGGTAATCTACGTGGTACTGCCGATTTCCCCAATGCTTACGGTAAATTCTTTTATAATCCCGAAACCGCAACGGGTTATTTACAACTCACCAATTTATTCTCTCTTTCCTCGAATCTTGGCTTCCAACTTTGGGCGGGAAAAGATAACTACTTTATTCAAATTGGAAGTGTGCAAAGACCCCAACAATCGGTTGAGCAATTTGTAATTTCAAATCTGCCTGATTTATTGAAGGAAGGTTTTACAGTACTTATTGTAACCGAAGAGAAGCCTGGTGTGCAGTTATTTCGCCCCTCACAAATTATTTGTATGACGGGTAATTTGTAATCCCTTTATTTTTTACGATGCGTTAGAAGTTTTTAAATACTTCTAATGCATCGTATCCTACTGAAACCCTCATAAGATTTTTATCCAACCCATATCTACCAAGAGTTTTTTCACCTTCAATACTTTGTATCAAATCGTAATGAGCCATATACACGTATGCCATTGACAAGGTGAACTCGGTTCCAAAACTCGGACCCTTTGCGCATTGAAGTGAATTGTAATATTTATCAAGTGGTTCATTAAAAACCACAGAGAGTATTGGAGGAACTATTGAATTATTATCCTCAGAAGCGAATGACTTAAAAACACTCGATTTTTCATCAACACAAAAAAGTTGTTTTACTTTTTTCGAAACCCTCAATCGCTCACGGAGCTCTTTAGTGATTTCAGAAAGCGAAACTACCCGTGTTTTATAGTCTGTGATCTCATGTGCCAGCCGTTGCATATCAGCCACAAAGGGTTTTACGCATGTTTTACTACATACTTCAAGGAGCTGTGAATACATAGGAGATTTGTAATTCAAAACAATCGCGCCCATTATAACATCAGCATTGCCACAGGCAAACTTTGTTAAACTTTCCACAACTACATCAGCATACTCCATAAGTCTGAATGTGAAAGGAGTAGCCATGGAAGAATCTATTATAAGCGGAATGCCATATCCCTTAAGCAAATGGGAGATTTCAGGAAGATTAACAATCTGTAACAGCGGGTTATTGGGTATTTCACAAAAAACAGCATTTACTGTTTTATAGTTTTCTTTAATATATTGGGCAAATTGCTCTTCATCAGAAAAATCAACGGTCTCACCGTATTTTGTTAGTATCTCCATGGTATCAAGATACTGCCACCCCAACCGTACAAATACTTTTTTTTCTTTATCTTTTACTTGTTGCAAAGCACTATAAACAGAATATAGAGCATTCATGCCTGTGTTGGCGAGAAGCACATCCGTGGCATTAACACCGTATCCACCGGCAAGCACCGATTGAATCACGGACTCGGCTTCACTATTAATTCTCTCCTCATCAAAACGACTTGTGAAAATTTGTTCACCAATTAAAGATTCCTCGGCTCTCCGCGAGGTTGCAATGAGTCCCGTGTGCTGTATAAAATCTTTTATCGGTTGGGTTCGTGCATCCATGGGTGTTAACATTACTGCCTTAACATCACCAAGGGATAACAACTCTACACTCCCAAATTTATTCTCAATCAAGTCAACTGCTTTGCTATCGGCAATGGGAAGAATTGTACAAGGATTTGCAACAGAATCCGCAAGTTTAGCTACTACTTTTTGTACCAAGCGGTTAGTAAAAAACCTCGGATACCCAGATTGCATAGTTTGACGAATGTTTTCATCAAACTCTTCGTAACGAATAACGTCATTCAGTGTGGGGAGTGATACAGATACAGCATGCGGATTATTAAAGGGAATGCTTACACCACACGGAAACTCTTTATTTATTGGTTCAACCAAGTGCCTGCTCCAAATCGGCAATCAGATCACTCGTATCCTCAAGACCAATTGCAATTCTCACCATCTTTGATGAGATACCTAATGTTGCTAATTCTTCAGCCGAGAAACTTGCATGACTAATACTTACGGGCGCCTCAATGCGAGAATCCGCACAACCAAACGATGCTTTTTCACCAAAGAGTTTTGTGTTTTTAATTACTGTTGTCACTAACTCCTCGCTTGCAAACTCTACCAATAGAATCGCAGGAATAATTTTCATCTGCTTTTTTGCAAGGTCGTATTGTGGATGACTTTCCAAACCGGGGAAAACAACTTTATTCACTTTGGGATGCGTTTCCAAAAACTTAGCAATAGAAAGAGCGGATTGCTCTTGAGCTTTCATTCTATACGTTAATGTTGGCAGACCGAGAGAAAGTAAAAATACATCCATGGGTGACTGCGCGCGACCCTGAACATTTGCAATAAAGCGTAGTTTCTTAAATAAATGAGGATTATTTACAACAACGGCACCGGCAATTACGGCTCCGTGTCCCGATATAAACTTTGTGGTTGAGAATACCGAGTAGTCTGCACCAAGTGTTAACGGAAGTTGCGAAGCAAACGTAGCCATACTGTTATCAACCGCTACCGGGATTCCCTTGTCATGTGCCAACTCAACAATGGCAGCAATATCAACAACTTTTAAAGCGGGATTAGTTGGCGATTCGCAGAGAATGAGTTTGGGTGCACTTTGCTTTAAAACAGTTTTAACACTTTCTAAATCAGTAAAATCAACATAAACAGTAGTAATGTTGTTTTTCTCTTTCAGTAATTTCAATAATCTAAAGGTTCCGCCGTAGCAACCTTGCTCAACTAATACGGTATCACCGGCTTGCAAAGCTGTCTCAAACAACAATGCTAATGCTGCAAGTCCGGTATTGGTACAAATTGCTCCCACACCCTGCTCAGCCATTGCAAATAAGCGCTCTAATGACTTGCGAGTCGGGTTATCGGAGCGAGAGTAATCGAATATCTCATCACCTTCTTGCTTCTTTAAATCAAAAGTTGCTGTTTGGTAGATTGGCAGATGTGAAGCCCCAAACGGGTCACCCGGTTTTGCATTATCCGTTATTCTGGCTAATAAGGTTTCTAATTTCATCATCTACCCGGTTTATTGGAGAGTAAAGCAAATAAAAACAAAAGTACAATTATCGAAGAGAAAAGATATTTATAACCTTGCACAACGCTTAGCAAAGTTGAGGTTAAATAGAATGCTGTGTTCTCCGTTACAAAAAAGCTGTAGAGTATTGCACCTAAAAAGAACACAATAGCTGCAAATATAAAATTCCTTTTATCTCTTCGTTCTATATATACCATCAACATATTAATGCTGAAA
>CALKUG010000305.1 GCA_937996765.1 uncultured Ignavibacteria bacterium | reverse complement strand
TTGCGTTTTTAATTATTTCACCACCCTTTTTGGCGCTATCTCCGGCAGCTTTAGCAACATGAACCGCTGCACTTGCATTCTGACTATTCTCGGTAACAGTAATTGCCATTTCTTCAATTGCTGAAGCAATAGAAGTGGTTTGCTCCATTTGTTGGCGCGCACCTTCTGCTACTATGTCAGCAGTACCTGTAACTTCTTGAATGACTATCTGTGTGCTGTAAAATGAATCATTAATTTTTCTTAGGGCGTCTTTAATACTTGCAAGAGCATCGTTAAAACTATAATATACTTTAGCAATATCATCTGCTTTACGGGGTTGTAACTCTATTGCAAGCATACCCGATGCAAACTTTTGATGGGCATCCGTTAAATCCTGCACTACTGTTGCCAAATAGTTTTTTTCTGCTTCGGCGTTTTGAACAGCGTTTTGAACTTTTAATGCGTTCATATTGCGTTCGTGGTCGAGTTCTTCAATTTTATTATTTATGATGCTTACTAATACATTAAATGAATTTGCCATGTGCCCAAATTCATCGCTACTATCCGACTGCAATGCCACATCCTTCACCCCGTCTTTTGAGTAGTCTGCTAATGCTTTTTCAACAGATAGTACTTTTCCAACAATATACCGAACCGTGTAGAGTGAAAAAATACCACTTGCACTGAGTAATAAGAAAATTACGATTAAGGTAATATTTCTAATTTTGCCAATAGATTCAATTCTGGTTAAGAGCAAACCGTGTAACTCTGTGCTTGTCTGATTCCACAACGCAACACTCACCTCATTGGCCACTGAGTATGAAGATGCCAAAGCAGATTGCTCAGTTGCTAAGGAATCACCTAACACCCCTTCTTTAACCAAATTGGCATATTTAGTTACTTTCTCTTCGAATGCAGTTAGCTCATCGCCGAGTGCTCCGGTTAAATTACCTGCAGGATTATTGTTGAATGCAACTTTAATCCCATCGCGAGTAGCAACCAAATTTGACTCCAAAAGCCCTACCAAAACTGTAAGATCAACTCTTTCACTTGGTGTAATTGAACCACGAACCGCAACTGCTTCTGCCAATGATGCCGTTTTTCCTAATAAATCCTGTGTTTCAGGTAATTTCAACAATGCAGCATCCATTAAGTAGTAGCTATCTAAATCGGGGTCGAGAATGAGGTTCGATTGATCACCAACTTTACTCATCGCTGTACGAGTGGCGCCAATAAATTTACCGTATGCTTCATTGATTTGCTCATACGATGATGCACCGGATTTTACTGAATTAGCAAATTCAGTTTCCATAACACTTATTTCTTCCGTTGTCGGAATGGCTTCGGCATAGAGAGCATCGACTTCTTTTACTTTTGTAATAGCATCAGCAATTTTACTCTTCGAGGCTTCGGATTCTTTTCCCCCTGCTCCCATTACAGAACGCTGTGCATCTATCTTTAATAAAATTGCATTGTTAAGAATAGCGTTTAGTGGTTGCAAATACTCATTTCCCCAAATTTCCTCTTGTCCAAATTCTATTGATTCGTTGCGAGTACCAATAAAAACGTAAATAAGGAAAATAATAGGTAAAGTTATACCTGAGAAGATAACTAAGAATTTAGAACGAATACTTAATTTTGTAATGATAGAAAGAAGAAGTTGTTTCATATAACACCTACTTTAGAAAGTTTTTA
>CALKUG010000304.1 GCA_937996765.1 uncultured Ignavibacteria bacterium | reverse complement strand
CTGTGTTTTTTTTTTTTTTTACAACAATGTTCACACCAATTAGCGGCTCCATTGTTTTTGCATCGGTAATCACTCCTGTAATTCTTCCGCTTTGAGCTAAAAGCTGCAAACTTATAACAGCCACAAGTACAATGATTTTTGATAACAGTTTCATACTTCTTTCTTTCTTCGATTAAAATTATTTATTTAACTCTTGTCCACGATTCAGTTCTACCAAACCAAGAAATTCCCATTTCTTTAGAACCATCGGCATTAATGCCCTGACCAAAGAATTTTCCACCAAACTCGTAAACGTGTATATGTCCGGTACCATCCGCGGTTAACCAAGTACCAACCAAATCTTTGTTGACAAATTTTTGTGATTGCGAAAAATTATTTAACCCAAGTGATGTCATTATAAGTGCCGTTAAAAAAAGTTGTCTAATCATGTTCACCGTTTCACGTTGTTTATATTGTAAACACTGTTCAATGTTGTTGCAAAAAGAAATACGTCAAGCCGCATTACATAAATTGAACACCGTTTAATTTCCTTACGCAATTTAATTGCTTTTGATTTTAAAGTCAATACCCTCAGTATTAATTTTTAATTACCACGGGGAAAATGATATCGCGCATCCAAAACTGACTCGAAAACAAAGATAGCAGCCATATATGTCGAAATAGTGTAGATTCATCTACACTATTTCGACATTGAAGACTAAGTTATTTATTTACAATAAGTTGCGGTGTTTTTTGGCGTGCAATTGTGGCTATTTTCATCTAAAAATCGGATAAAACGCTCTATCTTCATCAAGAATGTTAATTTAGTGTAGATTCATCTACATTATTTGAAAATATGCCATAACCTATTTAATAATAAACAGTTATAGTGACTTCTGATGCATAATATATCTTCCAAACCCCATAATTTTATGTAAATTGCTAATTATTTGTTATTTTAGTGTAGATTCATCTACATTATTTTAACTTTTTTAATATTTTATGAAGAAATTAATCACACTACAACCCTTCTCAGGTGCTTTGATCTCTGAGAGACTTCAGTTCGAAAACCCCTGGTGGTTAAGCGGTGAGGTGGAAACTGACTACACGGGTTTAAAGCCAAGATTTTACCTAAAGCACTTATACCCCATTATCGAAGAAACTGAAACAAAACGTGCTGTTGTAGTAATGGGCCCACGCAGAGTAGGTAAAACCGTTCTTATGCATCACGTCATTGCTCAATTACTTGCTAAGGGTGTTCCTAAAAACAAGATCTGTTTCATCAACATTGAAAACCCTATCTATAACACCATGAGCTTAGAGCAACTATTCACCGCTGCGCGTAACGCAATTAATTCCACGGAAAGTAGTGGGTGGTATGTATTCTTTGATGAGATTCAGTATCTGAAGGACTGGGAAATTCATCTCAAAATAATGGTGGATAGTTACCCTAATACTAAATTTATTGTTTCAGGTTCGGCATCAGCGGCACTTAAAATGAAAAGTCAAGAAAGTGGAGCTGGTAGATTTACCGATTTTTTAGTTCCGCCGCTAACATTTCATGAGTTTTTAGAGTTAAAAAATCTTGGCCATTACTTAACTCCCGCCTCCCATGTATGGAAGGGAAATGTGATGAATTTCTATGAGACAATGAACATCCGAGAACTTAACCGACTATTCTTGGAATACATCAATTTTGGTGGATATCCCGAGGTTATGTTTTCCCAAATCATTCAATCAAATCCGGGAAGATATATACGCAGTGATATTGTTGACAAAGTGCTATTGCGCGACTTACCAAGTCTGTATGGCATTCAAAATGTTCAAGAATTAAATTCACTATTTACAACTCTTGCTTACCACAGTGGATATGAAGTTTCACTTGATTCACTAAGTACAAGCAGCGGAGTAGAAAAGCACCTACTATCAAAATATTTAAAATATCTTGAAGTAGCTTTTCTGATACGGGTTGTAAATCGAGTTAATGATTCTGCAAAAAGGTTTCAACGTGCGACATTTTTCAAGGTATATCTCACAAACCCATCCTTGCGATGTGCACTATTTGCGCCATTAGAGCCAACCGATGACATAATGGGCTCTATGGTGGAAACGGCTATATTTTCACAATGGCTGCACAGCGAAACTGATAAGCCGTGGTACGCAAGATGGTCACAAGGCAAATCACACTATGAAGTTGACATGGTGGGACTAAGTCGTAAGACCCTAAAACCACAGTGGGTGCTCGAAATCAAATGGAGTAACCGATACATTGAACACACTCGAGAGTTAAAGAGTTTGCTCAATTTTTGCAAATTGAATAACCTCAAAGAGGCAATGGTTACCACAATTGACAAACACGCTACTGTTGAATTTGAAGGAGTGACCATTCACTTTGTTCCTGCAGCAGTTTATGCATATTCCCTCGGAAAGTCAATGATTGATTTCCCCAATTAATTCTATAGTTAAAATAGTGTAGATTCGTCTACACTATTTCTCCTTTTAATACTAACATCTTTATTTATAACAGGTTAAGTGGGGTGTTTGGCTTGCAATGATGAGTAATTCTCTATTAAAATTAGACATTTGTACTCTATTGCTT
>CALKUG010000303.1 GCA_937996765.1 uncultured Ignavibacteria bacterium | reverse complement strand
AAAATTGAAGGTTTGTACGTTGAACAATTGGTTTATATGCAGGATGTAACCGAAGAAGTTCAAGCGGCATTTGCTTCCGGTAGCACTGAATCAGACAAAGTGCAAAAAAGAAAAGAAAAAATGGACGAATTAAAAGCCAAATTAAAAGAACAAACCGGATTCGAAACCCAGGTAATTTCTTTTTATAATGGTGGTAAATTTTCACTCTACGGTTTTAAACGTTTTAATGACGTACGTTTAGTTCTTGCTCCTGAAACCCAATTAGGTTTCTTTGGTGGCGACCCCGATAACTTTACTTATCCTCGCTACAATCTCGATTACACGTTTTTCCGTGTATATGAAAACGATAAACCACTTGAAACAGAAAACTTTTTCAAGTTTAGCCAAAGCGGTCCCGCATTAGGCGAACCTGTGTTTATTGTTGGTAACCCCGGTACAACCAATCGTTTATTTACTTTGGCTCAATTAGAATTCCAACGGGATGTGCAATATCCTATCACAATGGAACTTATTAATGGTTTAGTTGAAGTGTATGCAAATTACATAAAAAAGAATCCGGCTAAAGCTTACGAAATGCAGGATCAATTATTCTCATTTCAAAATTCGCAAAAAGCGTACGGCGGAATTCTTGGCGGACTTCGCGACCAAATATTAATGGCTAAAAAGCTTGACTTCGAAAGAACATTCCAAGCTGCTATTAAATCAAATCCTAAACTCAATGCTGAATACGGTATGGTATGGGATAGCATAGCTTCAACCCGTAAAGAGCTTGGCGGATTTGTAAAAGTATTGCAAGCTGCAAATATGAATCCAATGTCGTTCCCACAATATTATTTTGTGGCAAAAGGTGCTCTTGAATTAGCTAACGAAATTAAAAAAGGGCCTGCTGAAGGCGAAACCAAACTTGAAGGTGAAGCGTTAAATAGCAGAATCGAATCGTTGTTTGGTGAAGATTTTGATGTAATTATGAACGAAGAAGTTCTTAAGTTTAATCAAAAGTACCTTACAGTATTGTTGGGTGCTGAACATCCTGTTGTCAAAGCCTTAACCGGTGGAAAAACCGGAGATGCAGCATTTGAACACGTTGTAAAAACCTCGCCGTTTGTCAATAAAGAAGCTTTAAAAGCTCTTTTTGCAAAAGGACCGGATGCAGTGCTTGCATTAAACAACGATCCTTTTGTATTGTATCTGAACACCGTTAACAATCAACTCAAAACATTGCAAGCTCAAGCTAAATATATTAACGACCGTCAAGCAGTTTATTTCGATAAACTTGGTCGTGCTCTTTTTGAAGTTTACGGAACCTCAATTCCGCCCGATGCAACTTTCTCACTTCGCATAGCCGATGGAGTAGTTGCCGGTTATCAGTATAATGGTACAACAGCCCCCGCTTTTACAACCTTCCATGGTTTGTATGAGAGATATTACAGCAACAATAAAACATTCCCTTGGAGTCTCCCAGAGCGTTGGGCAACTCCTCCGGCAGATTTAGACCTTTCCACCCCAATGAATTTTGTTTCTACAAACGATATCATTGGTGGTAACTCAGGTTCGGCTGTAATCAATAAAAATGCAGAAGTTGTAGGTTTAGCGTTTGATGGTAACATCGAAAGCTTGCCGGGTCAATTTATCTTTGATACCACAGCAAATAGAACAGTAAATGTTCATTCTTCGGGTATTTTAGAAACTATTGGCAAAGTTTATAAAGTTAAGCGTATTTACGAAGAACTTCGTTCAGGTAAATTAGCAAACTAAAACTTTTATTCTATTTTATTAGTTAAGGTCTGTAAGTGATTACAGACCTTTTTTTTTTGATTGGAGAAATAATGAAACTCAGGTTGTACTTTTTTCTATTACTACTAACACTACCTATGGTTGTGTTTGCCCAAAGTGGATTTACACCCGCACATTTACCACAAGTTAAATCAGTGCTTGAGGTAGTTCCCTCCCCTTCGGGTAAATATATTGCTTACACTCTTTCGGTAATGCGCGATTCAAAACTCTCTGTTGGTACTGATTTTAGACAACTTTATATTGTTGAAGCATCCGGTGGTGCGATAACCCCTGTGCTTACTAATGAGGTATCAGTTGCACAAGTGAGTTGGTTGAACGAAGATACGCTCACCTTTATTGCAAAGCGAAAAGAATCACCCGTTCCTCAAGTTTATAAAACCAGTAAAAAAGGAAGCGGTACAGTAAAAATAACATCCACAGAATATGGCGTAGCCGAATATGAGTTTTCGCCGAATAGGGAGATACTCTATTATGTTGCAGAAGAACAACAAAATAAAGCGAACACAAGCAAACCCAAAGGTTATGATGCTTGGGTTTTTGAGGAAGAATATCCGCATCTCACACTATATGCTCTAAATTTGAGAAC
>CALKUG010000302.1 GCA_937996765.1 uncultured Ignavibacteria bacterium | reverse complement strand
GGGAGCACGCGGTCGCCTGATTCGAAAGTGGGGTTGGAAAGCAATCCTCCTTTATCCTCGGTTACTAATTTGTAATACAGATCTTTGTTTAGCAATGATGTAATACTCGTATCACGAAACGGTGAGGCAGCTGATGTAGAAATAAGCGTAGTTGAATCGGGAGTAAAACCCGGATTCAAAGAGCGGTGAATTTGAAAATGCTTTATATCTGATTCTTGGAAAAAACGCCAGGAAATTTGTGTGCCCATGCCATTTGCATCATTATACGCAAAAACATTAACATCGTAGGGGCGAGCAGGTCTGTAAATATTTTTTGGAGTAGCCGAAGCAATTGCCGTAGGTTTGGAAGTATCGCCCCAATTATCAACAGCTAACACACGATAGAAATACGTGGTTGCATAATCGAGGGAATCGTCAAAAAAATAGGTAGAACGGGTGGTAGCCAATATGAAAAAATTAGCTGAGTCGCCAACGCTTTTTTGTATTATGTAAAATTTAAAATCGGGTTCATTGTTTTCAGTCCAGCGCAGTTCAATTTCACCATCAGCATTATAGGTAAAACCAATACGATCGGGCACGGCGGGGGGAAGAAAATCGTTAAAGCGATCGGTAAAGGTTGGTTGCTCACACCCTGCAAAAACAAGTGCAAACAACAGGGCAGCACTTATTAATTTAATTGGCCGGATAAAATTCAATTTAAGCAGATTTACCAAGGATATTTACCAACAGATGAAATACTTTAATTTCTTGGCAATATACAAAAAGGAGTGAAAACAATAAGTTCAAAAGCACGTAACAAAACAAAAAAGCCGATAAAGGGAAAACCTTTATCGGCTTTGTAGCGGGGGAGGGATTTGAACCCCCGACACATGGATTATGATTCCATTGCTCTAACCTACTGAGCTACCCCGCCATCAATCGCCAAGGCGATAAATTTTGGAACACAAATCTACCAAATTCAACTCTTTTTTCAAAACAGAATATTTCTCTTTTTCTTAAAATATGTGTATTTTCGTAGTTCAAAGGAAATTGATTTTATAACCACTCTTTAATGGAGTTTTTTTCGATGTTTACAATATTGTTAGTTCTCTCAGTTATTATAGCCGCATTGTTAGTTCTTGTGGTTCTTATGCAAGCTTCTAAGGGTGGCGGACTTTCGGGTTCGGTTATTGGCGGCGGCCAAATGGGAGCTATGATGGGCGTACGCGGTACCGCAAATTTGTTAAGCAAATTAACATGGTATTTAGCCGGTGCATTGGTAGTATTAGCGTTGGTTATTAACTTATTCTTTTTACCCGCAAATGTTGAAAACGCTGAAAGCGTTATTCAAAAAGGCGGAAAAGTTAATGTTCCAACTACCCCTTCAGTTCCTCAGGGTCAACCTACCAAGTAGTCTTTTTACTTGCGGGAGTGGGTGCAAACTCGCTCCCCGCAAGGGCTTCGATAATTTCATCTTGCACACCACGATAGTAGTTCCAACCGTTTCTTGAAAACGAAAACATAATAGAAACTATTAAGTCTGTCCCGTCACGAGTTGTTAAATAACCTGCTACGGTAGATATTCCATTGAGTGTTCCTGTTTTACCTCTGAAGTTGCCTTCTCCGTCGGTTCCGTGCATTCTGCCGCCAAGTGTGCCATCAATACCTGCAATGCTCAGTGTAGTGATGTATTGCTCATAACGTTCGATGTCAACATACATAAACTCGAGTAACCGGACTATCTGAAGTGTGGAAACATTATTGGCACGCGAGAGGCCGCTACCATCGGCAATTTTGGTACCTTTAACAAAGATACTGTTATCTTTAAGAAATCCTAAAATCGCCTGGTTTGCAAATGTTGCGTTGCCCTGTGATTGGCTTGCAGCTGCGCCAACCATTTTGAAAAGGCACTCGGCTGCAAAGTTATCGGAACGTTTGTTGGTTATACTGAGAACTGTTGAGAGCGGAAGTGAGTGTGTTGCAACCTCGGTCGATTTCTCGGGTGTTATACCTACTCCTGAGCCACCTCCGATTTTTACACCTTTATTGATAAGTATATCAAAAAGTGCTTGTGCAGTATGGCGAGCCGGGTTTGAAACAGGCGCTGAAACCGTGCGATAACGGCGGCGAACTTTCTTTTTCACGCTGGTCATATTGCCATTGAGCGATAGTGCGGAAACAGGGGCTAATTGAGCAGCACCTTCGCCTTCAATCCAATCGTTGCGGAGATATTCTTCATCAAAAAAAGATTCATCGCCGTAAATGTTGCCGGTTATGCGCTCAACACCTTTATCTACAAGTTCATCGGCAAGTTTTTTTAGGTCGGCAGAGCTAAAAAACGGGTTACCGTGTCCTTTGATATATAAATCGCCCTGGATAACACCATCGCGAATATTATTATCTGTGGAGTACAACGTAGTTTTTACTTTGTAATCCATACCCATATAATAAAGTGCGGCAGCGGTTGTAAACAATTTTGCATTGCTCGCGGGTATCATAGGGGTGTTAATGTTTCTTGCGAGAACGGTATCACCCGTCATGGGGTCGTAGGCAAAAATAGAATAGTTGGTACCCGGGGGAATGCGGTCTAAAATTGAATCTACAGAGTCATTTATCTGATCGTAAACCTGAGCAGAAACAAGATGGATAAAAAATATCCCAAATACTAATATCAAACGAAAATTCATGGTGCGATTGTGTTGGAAATGAAAAAATGAAAGTATATTTTAGCTTACAAAGATAACATTATATAATTAATTACTTATTACTATTTAACGAATAGGCAAAACTAATGGCAAAAGTCCAAAAACAAAATCAGCCCGAAAAAAAATATAAAAATAGAGAATTCATTAGCTCAATGGATGGCAGAACAATACGTTTGTTAGCCGAATATCTCGAACCGCAACAACGATTCAAAAATTTGAATATTGCAGATACCATTGCTTTTTTTGGTTCGGCTCGTATTAAGTCGAAAAAAGCTGCGAACGCTGAAATGAACAAAGTTAAAAAGATGGATCCCAAAAAGACTTCTAACTTTGCTCAAATACTGCGTAAAGCGCAACAGGATGTTGAAATGTCGTGCTACTACGAAGATGCAGTGGAACTGAGCAGAATGATGACCGAATGGTCAAAATCGTTAAGCACAGATTCAAAGCGTTTTATTGTGTGCACAGGCGGAGGTCCCGGAATTATGGAAGCCGCCAACCGTGGCGCTAAAAAAGCCGGTGGTGTTTCTGTTGGTTTAGGAATCAGTATTCCAATGGAGCAGGGAAATAATGAGTTTATCGAACAGAATTTGAGCTTCGAGTTTCATTACTTCTTTATGCGTAAATTCTGGTTTGCGTATCTCTCAAAAGCATTGGTTATTTTCCCAGGCGGTTTTGGAACAATGGATGAAATGTTTGAACTTATCACACTCATCCAAACACAAAAAATCCGTAAAAAACTTGCAATTATAATTTATGGTGAAAAGTTCTGGAAAGAAATAATCAACTTTGAAGCACTTGCTCAACACGGTATGATCAGTAAAAACGACTTAAAACTTCTTTCGTTTGTTAATACCCCCGATGAGGCATTCAAAGTGCTTACAGATCATTTGCAGAAAAACTTCGGAATAAAGTAATTCCACATTGTTAAAACAATTTATTGAAAGGCCGGTGATTCATCGGCCTTTTTTATTCATGGTTTAAAATAAAAAAGGGTTGTCGCACAATGTGTGGGACAACCCTTGCAAGAGTTAATCAGCGGGGCAGATTAGTGGTCGCGATCTACGCGATGGCTTCTTCTTACAGCTTTAAGACGCTCCATACGGTCTTTAACCGATGGTTTTACAAAAAATGTACGTCTTTTAAATTCTTTTAGAATTCCTGAACGTTCGTATTTTTTCTTAAAACGCTTAAGTGCTTTATCTATGGACTCATTGTCCTGAAGAGTAATGCCTATCAACTATCTCACCTGCCTTTACTGATAGTAAAATTAAAAATTAATAGATTCTAACAACTTCTTGGCACCGCTTTTTTGAAACTCAACGGTGATAGATTGTTTGCCATTTGATAAAATTTCTTTTCCGGTTACCACACCAAAGTCATCCCATGTTTTGTGGTAAATGGATTCTCCGACTGCGTAGGTATTCTTGGGTGAGTAATCAACGCTTTTATCTGTTGCAATATCCCTAACATTAATTTTGCTATTACTGTTAATAGATTCGCTGCTAATAAGAGCGGTTTGTTTACACTTTTTGCATTTTGCCCATACCATACCTTGGTCGAATGAATCGCCTACCGAACCGGCAAGCTCCCATTTGGTTACTGCTTGGCAGTGGTTACAAAATGCTTCAAAATTTTTGACTTTAGCCATTGAAAAACCTTTAACGTATCGAACTACAAATATACTAAAAAAGTAGATAAAGTCAAAAAAACGGTACTATTTTTGATAGGTTGCAAAGTAAAGTAAAATAAAAAAAGGTCCAACACCGGGACCCTTTTTTAGCAGGAAGAATTTTGAGTGTATTAGTGTTTTACTAACTTTTTACTCTCATTTCCCAGCCATCGGAGATTCTGAATTCAATGTTTTCCTTAAACAGATACTCCATCAAAAGATTAACCACAACTCCCGCACCTGCAGAGTACACAATTTTTTCGGTATCATTAAATTTAGCGCTGGAATCAAAGATAAAATAACTACCTATTGTAACACCTAAATTTACCAAGGGTTTTAGTATTTGTCCAAATTTGGAAATTTTTCTAAATCCTACGATATCGGTAGTCTTAACAGTAAAATGCTTTTCTGCTTGACTTTCAGCATTTATGCTTTCCAAAACAATGGTTGAATCGTTAAAATCAACAACCTTGCTTTGATATAAGGAAAGTTGGCCTAAATATCCTTTGTACTCCAATTTTAATAAATCGGATTCTTCTACTTCTACTTCAATGTTTTGTGCTTTGTTCTCGAAGATAAAAACCTTCTGAGCAAAAACTATAGTCGAAAATGTTAATACAAACGTTAGGAGCAAATACTTCATTGTTATCCTTTATTTCTTGGTTGATTAAATGTTTATAAATATTTAAACTGTTTTTTTTTACGAATCCGAGAAATCCTTTGATTATCTAAAAAGAGGTGCGTGATGTAATTGTCTGAAATGGAAGTATTCTCGTTTATAGAGTGCCTATAAACTTTAAAACTAAAACCAATATAATTGTTAAGCCCTGCGGCAAAGATAGGCCCCATCAATAGAGATTAATGCTTGTTTGAAGCAGTTTGCGACTTAATTTTGTCGAGTATGGATGTTTTAAGGTTACCTGGACATGATACAGTTGAGCGTATGCGCAGCGCGAATTTTTTTGCTTGTTGTTGAACCATATATTCAAAACGCACTTCAGGGTCGGTTTCGATAAGTTGTTCAATTAGAGCAATTTTTTCCGGATCCGTTAACTCGTTATCGGCGTATGCTGTTAAAATTTCTTTAACTTCGTTTTTTGTAAGCTCAATCATCACTGTCTTTAACTTTATAACCTTTATCTTCGGCGTAATTATACAACGTAGCGTACAACATTTTCCGTGCTCTGTGCAGACGAGAACGCACCGTACCAACGGGGCAGTCAATAAAGTCTGCTATTTCTTCGTAAGTATATCCTTCAATATCAGCAAGAATAACTACAGTACGAAAATCTTCAGGAAGATCGGAGATAGCTTTGGAAATTTCGTCGTCGAGTAAGTTGTCAAAGATTTCTCGCTCCAGATGAGCGTCATCGGTTGATGAGGGTTTTACATTCTCGTAGAAGTTCTCGACGTCTTCATAGTCAACCTTCTCCGGCTCTTTGTTACTTTTTCGATACGAGTTGATATACGTATTCTTCATAATACGAAACAACCAAGCTTTGCAGTTGGTTCCTTTTTCGAATTTATCGAAAAAACGGAAGGCGCGAAGGAAGGTTTCTTGCACTAAATCCGAAGCGTCGTCGGAGTCACCGGTCATACGTAGTGCGAAATTGAACAACGAATCCATATGCGGTATGGCTTCTTTTTCAAAATCGCGGTACAGCTGAGGGTCTATGGTCTTATTATCGGGTCTCAAAACTTCTCGATTATAGAATAATTATCTTGTAATTCATTAATATATGAACAATTATTATTTCGACCTAATGCAGTCAAAAAAAAGTTTTAAGATAATTTTATCTC
>CALKUG010000301.1 GCA_937996765.1 uncultured Ignavibacteria bacterium | reverse complement strand
GTGATATGAATAAAATTATTGTTGAATTTGCCCATCCGGCATTGGAAAAATCCCGTGTTAATAAGCGTCTTGTTCGCGAAATTAAAAAACGCGAAAACATCACGTTGAACGATTTGTACGAGGAATACTTCGATTTTACGATTGATGTGAAACGTGAGCAAGAGCTGCTGTTGCAGCATGATATTATCGTTTTTCATCATCCGTTTTATTGGTACAGCACCCCCGCTCTGCTAAAACAATGGCAGGATTTGGTGCTCGAGCACGGTTGGGCGTATGGCTCCAAGGGTACGGCATTAGTGGGCAAAACCTTAATGAATGTTATCACTACTGGTGGCTCTTCGGAAGCTTATACTACAGAAAGTTTTAACGGTCACACGGTACGCGATTTTTTACTGCCAATTGAACAAACTGCACGACTCTGCGGTATGAATTACTTGCCTCCGTTTCTTATTCAGGGTACGCATCGTCTTACAGAACAGGAAATTATTGCTCGCTCAGATGAGTTTGGAAAAGCACTCGATTTTCTCAGTTCGCAACCACTCGATTCCTCTCTTGCGCACACTTACGCTTCTTTTAACGATTTCTTAAAATCTCAGGGAGAAACACACCATGCATAGCGATTCGTTTTTCTTTCAGGCGTTGGTGTATCTTACCGCTGCTGTTATTTCGGTACCAATTGCTAAAAAACTCGGACTCGGTTCAGTGCTCGGCTATCTTATCGCAGGGGTTATGATTGGGCCCGCTGTGCTTGGACTGGTTGGCGAAGAGGGTGCAGACATCATGCACTTTGCGGAGTTTGGCGTGGTGATGATGCTTTTTGTTATTGGTCTTGAACTCGAACCCGCTCTGCTCTGGCGGATGCGTAACTCGATTCTTGGTCTGGGTGGTTTGCAGGTTGTAATAACCGCAGCCGCGGTATTTGTTGCAAGTTTAGTGTTTGGTTTGGAGTGGAAATCCGCTCTTGCACTTGGTATGATTCTCTCACTCTCCTCTACTGCTATTGTTCTCCAAACCATGAACGAAAAGGGTTTAATGAAATCGGCTTCGGGTGAAAGTTCTTTTTCAGTGTTATTGTTTCAGGATATTGCCGTTATTCCTATGCTCGCTATTCTCCCCCTGCTTGCTTCGGGCACTGCCACTTCAAGCAGCGAGGAACATGCAACTCTAATTTCCTCTCTCCCCTCTTGGGCGCAAACATTGGTAGTATTGGGTTCGGTAGGGTTGATTATTGTTGCAGGCAGATTTATCATTCGTCCCGCTTTCAGATTTATTGCTCAAACAAAACTGCTGGAAATTTTTACTGCCGCCTCGTTGCTTTTGGTTATCGCGATTGCCGTGTTGATGACGCAGGTAGGACTTAGCCCCGCACTTGGTACTTTCCTCGCAGGTGTGGTACTCGCTAACAGCGAATTCCGACACGAACTTATTTCGGATATCGAACCGTTTAAGGGATTGCTCCTTGGTTTGTTTTTTATCTCCGTTGGTGCCTCCATCAATTTTGCGATTATCATGGGTTCGCCTTGGTTAATTGCGGGACTTGTGCTCGGGTTGATGCTGCTCAAGGGTTTGGTGCTGTTTATCCTTGGCAAGTTCTTCAAGATGGGCACCGATCAAAATCTGATTTTCTCAGTGGCACTTTCTCAAGTGGGTGAGTTTGCGTTTGTGCTGTTCTCGTTTGCACTCAATAACTTGATTATCCCAAGCGAGGTGGTTGGTGTTATGGTTGCCGTTGTTGCGCTCACTATGGCAATGACTCCCTTGGCTATGGCTGTTAACGAGAAACTAATTCTCCCGCGCTTTGGAACCACAGAAACAGATGAACGTGAAACAGATTCCGTTAACGAAGATAATTCCGTTATTATTGCAGGGTTCGATAAATTCGGGAACATTGTAGGCAGATTTCTCACTGCTAACGGAATCGGCACAACGGTACTCGATTACGACTCCGACAGAGTTGATTTGCTGCGAAAACTGGGACTAAAAGTATATTATGGAAATGCAACAAGACACGATTTACTGCACGCGGC
>CALKUG010000300.1 GCA_937996765.1 uncultured Ignavibacteria bacterium | reverse complement strand
AATGCAATATCTTGGCGAATGAACTATACAATACCTCTTCAAGAAAATTCAGGTGCTGTAAGAGTGCAAGATTTAATGGTGTTGCAAATCGTTCAAAACTTTGGTTGGGAGCGACCTGTTTATTTTGCTGTTACCTGTAGCGAAGATTCGCGCATAGGTTTGGATGCCTATCTCCGTATGGAAGGCATGGCATTTAGATTGGTACCATTCCGTCAGCCAAATGAACTGCTTGCCGTAAATGAGCCGGTTCTGAGAGCTCAACTTTACAAAGAAGATAATTCCTATAGCAAAGAGTATAAGCCGGGATTTTTATTCCGCACCTTAAGTGATAGCACCATGTATTTGGATGAAAATCATATTCGTTTGACCCAAAATTACAGAAACTCATTTATTCGTCTTCATCTGTACTACAAAACCACGGGTGAAAAAGAAAAAGCGATAGATGTTCTGGATCAAATGGAGAGGAAAATCCCTCTAGCAATTGTGCCAATGGATTATCGTTTGATGTTCGATATCGGTAGATTCTATAGAGAATTGGGTGCAAACGACAAGGCAAATAAATCGTTTGATTATGTTGTTGCTCAAGGTTTGGATGTAATTAAAAACCGACCAACGGAAATAAATAACTACAATAACGCTTACTATTATTTAATGGAAGTGTACAAGTTCCGTGGAGATTATACCCAAGCATTAGATATGCTTAAAGGTATGCAAACCATATTTGGACAGTCACGAGAGATACTTGCTCTTCAAGAGGAATTAGAAATAAGTGCCGGTTTACGTAAGCCGGTGGCTGTGGATACCTCCAAAAAGGACAAAATAGCTCAATAAAGTAGTATGTGTTTTCAAAAGGTTATACCCGGATTGCTAACGCGAGAAGGGTATAACCTTTTTTTATTTAAGAGTTAAAATGAAAAAATTATTGGTATTGGCACTTTCGGGAATCGGAGATGCTCTCATGTTTACTCCCGCACTTACCGTTCTTAAACGTGCAGAACCCGAATTAGAAATTGATGCTGTGGTGATGTTTAAGGCGGTAGAAGAGATGTATAGTAACACGGGTTTGTTTTCTCGTGTTATTCACTTCGATTTTTTAAAGGAGGGTGCATTAAACTCGCTCCTGTTTGTAATTGGATTACGTGGCAAATATACTCACTCTGTTTCCGTGTATCCATCAAACAGAAAAGAGTATAACATTATTTCGGCATTGATAGGAGCTAAAAATAGAGGAGGTGTAAAGTACCTTCGTTCGGATATAGACAATTTGGGCTTTTTTAACAATATAAGAGTTCAAGAAAGCGACTCACAGCATAACGCTGTAACAAATATCGATTTGATAAAAAAACTTTTCGCTATTGAGTCTGCTGATCAACCACCGTATTATTTCCCAATAAACAGTAGTAACTCCGCCTTTGCTCAGGATTTTATTCAAAAAAGCAAACTCGAACGTCACCGCCCGATAATAGGTATGCATCCTGGATGTAATACTCTCAAGAATCATATCAACAGAAGATGGGCTCCTGAAAATTTTGCCAAGTTGGCAGACATACTTGCCAGCAAATTCAATTCACAAAATATATTATTTGGTGGCCCCGAAGAATCAGACCTTAGAAAGCAGGTAATTGCGGCTGCAAACAGCCCTATTTTGGAGTCGAATGCAAGGTCACTTCCTGACTCAGCAGCCCTTATTAAAGCATGCACTATTTTCATTACAAATGATTCCTCTTTGATGCATGTTTCATCTGCAATGGGAGTGCCCGTTGTGGCCATTATTGGACCCACGAATAAGCTTTATATACATCCATGGAAAACTAAATACGCTATAGCGAGTTTAAACCTTGAGTGTGCTCCGTGTTTTTATTACACTCCAAAACCGTTGAAATGCAGTAGAACTGATACACAATATAAGTGTGTTAAAGAACTTACCCCCGAACAGGTCTTTTTAGAAGTGAGCAAGCTATTTGAGAATTTAAATACTTAGAAAAATGTATAGAATAACGAGTATATAATTTAGTTATACCATCTTTTTATCATAGTAATCACTCTATTAGCTCGTGAACCCTTATTAATGCATATTTTGAAAGTATGGCGGCGACAGCCCGATCCAAGATAATTTTCACCGCAATTTTTGACTTCAAACACATAATAATGAGCAACAGCAGTTTTTTTTCAGCCTAAAATACCTCTCTTAGTATTTTTACGGACTCGCCATTAAAATAAAACCCCAGATTAATATCCATAAGTATAATGTCGCACTATTTAGCCAAAAACTTTTTTATAACAAATAGTTGAATATTTGATATAATTACTCAACACAAAATGGAAGAAAGTTACTCATTGTCGTTACCGATTTATGGTGCTAACCTTTAATAAAATTGGCTTAAAAATTCATCATAATTTTGAGTTGAGATTTACTGCTTTTTAGGAGAAAAAGCCGATTTACTACCAAAATTTGAAAAGTGAACAACCAATGAGAAATAGACTATATTGATTTAAGAAAAAATAATTTACCAAGTAAAAATTTTTTGTGAGCAATATCACAAAATTAGAAAAGGACGACCATCAGATGTTTTTACTTAACCCCTCCATTTTTTCGGTTCCCGTAATTGTTTGTTTTAAATTCATTATTCATAAGGAATAATATGAAAAAAGTAATAATAATTGCTCTACTTTTTGTCGTAGGAATTTTCGCGCAAAAAAGAGAAAACGTTTATCAAAAATCGTTTTTCTTAGGTCTCGAAGCTGGTCCTACAGGAATGGTAGCCGATTTTGGAGGTTGGACTCCAAATGTGGCAGGCAGAATGTACTTAGAGTACTTCTTACCTGAATACTCTTTTGTAACATTAGGATTTCGCCTAACCGGTGGATACGGTTGGGTTTCAGGTGATAAAAACTCTCTAACAGTCACTGATGATACAAAGAGTGTTACTACTCGTATAGCATATGTAACCTTTGGGCAAGAATTTGTCTTCAACACTTCAGGTACATGGCAGCCTTATTTAATGGCCTCAGCCGGTTATATGAACTTTGACCCCAAAAACGACAAAGACAGAAACCTCAGCAAGGGTATCAACCCAAGTTTTGCCCCTGTTGAATTTGAAAAAAATGAAGCCATTGTTGGCCTCGAAACTGGTATTCGTGTTCCAGTCACAGAGAAGGTAACGGTCAACAGTTCGATTTCAGCTAACTATATGTTCGCTGATCACTTTGATGCTTATTATGGTGGAGATCTGAATGACATTATTATAGCAATTAATCTTGGTGTCGCTATCAAATTAGCCGGTGGAAAATCTGATATCGACAATGACGGAGTTCTCAATGAAGTAGATATGTGTCCCAATTCGCCAAAAGGCAGTATTGTTGATATACAAGGATGCCCTGCTGACAGTGATTTAGATGGTTTAACCGACGATGATGAAATCGGAAAATACGGAACAGACCCTAAAAAATCAGATACCGATGGCGATGGCTTAACCGACAAAGCTGAATTAGATACACATAAAACCAATCCTAACGTTGCAGATACCGACGGTGATGGTCTTTCAGATGGTGACGAAGTAAAGCGCAACAAAACCAATCCGCTTGATTCCGACACAGATAAAGATGGTCTTATTGACGGCAACGAAGTGAAGATGCATAAAACTGATCCGTTAGCTAACGATTCAGACAGAGATGGTCTTTTGGATGCAAGTGAAGTAAACACTTACAAAACTAATCCTTTAGATCAAGATACTGATAGAGACGGGATTAATGATGCAGTAGAACTCAATACTTATAAAACAGACCCTACAAGAGCTGACACCGATGCCGGTGGAATTGCTGACGGTGTTGAGATAAAACGCGGTACAAACCCACTAGATCCTAAAGATGATATTCAAACTATCAAAATCGAAAAAGGACAAGCAATTGTTCTCGAAGGTATCAACTTTAAGAACGCGAGTTTCGAAATTCTTCCAGAATCAGCAGCAATTTTGACTCAAGTGTTTTATACCTTAGATGAGAATCCCGACATCGAAGTTGAGATTCAAGGACATACAGATAGTAAAGGTTCCAACAAGATGAATGTTGAACTTTCAATTAATCGTGCCCAATCCGTTAAAAGTTGGCTCGTTGCGAAAGGTATCAACCCATCGAGAATCGTAACCTCAGGCTTCGGTCCCGAGCGCCCAGTTGCAACTAATAAAACAGATGCAGGTCGTGCTAAAAACAGAAGAATTGAGTTCATAAGAACAAAATAAACTTCTTGATTTAATTTGATAAAACCCCTGAGGTAAAAACTCGGGGGTTTTTAATTTTAAATATTAATTTAATCTATCAAGGGCATACGATAGAGTGGTGTAATCACTGAATACCAGTAGAAATAGGTACAAGCTATTACCTGAATGGGGTTTACAAAGAAGATAGTGGAATGCTACTAAGGCAAATAATTAATTCGCTTTAATATGCGGTGGAATTAAACTGTATGCTCAGCTAATATACGTTCTATTAAACCAACAAACTCGCGTTTAGTGAAGGGTTTGGAAATATAGTGTGAACAACCTGCCTCGAGGAATATCTCTTTATCTCCAGCCATTGCATAGGCTGTTACAGCGACTATGGGAATTTTTTCATACCCGGAAATACCGCGAATAATTTTAGTAGCTTCCATACCGTTCATACCTAAACCAAGGTTGATATCCATAAGAATAATGTCGTACTGTTCAGCACGCGATTTTTCAATGGCGGTTGGAGCATCATTAGCAAGATCTACCCGACACATTTTTTTAAGAAAGTGCATCATAACATCACTGTTTTCAGGGTTGTCCTCTACCAACAGTGCCTTAGGCATTAACTGCTCTAATTCGTTTAAATTTTCTGTGCTCATAAAAACCAAATATTTTCTATACCAAAATAGGAAAAATTATAAAACAATTAAAAAATAGTTAAATTTGGCGCAGAAATTATTTTTTACTTAGTAAATTTATTTTTTAATGTGTAAACCAAGTAAATAGTAAACTATTTTCCCGTTTTTTCGATTATATATTTTATGTTTTCTCTATTTCCACTTTATAAATTTATTTAAACACTATTCATAAGGAATACAATGAAAAAAGCACTTCTTATTACTTTACTAATGGCCGTAGGAATTTTCGCACAGCAAAAAGAAAATATGTATCAAAAATCATTTTTCTTAGGTGCAGAAGTAGGTCCTACAGGCATGTTGGCTGATTTTGGAGGATTTACTCCAAATGTTGCAGGCAGAGTATGGTTAGAGTACTTTTTACCTGAATATAGTTTTGGTACACTCGGTTTCCGCTTAATAGGTGGTGGCGGTTGGGTTTCCGGCGATAAAAACGGAATTGCTGTGCTTGGAGATACCAAGAGCATCACCACTCGCATTGCTTACATATCTTTTGGCCCTGAATTAGTATTCAACACATCCGGTTCATGGCAGCCCTATGTAATGCTCTCCGGTGGTTATATGAACTTTGATCCCACAAACGACAAAGACAAAAATATAACTAATGGAATAAGCCCATATTATGGATCTGTTAAATTCAATAAAAATGAATTTGTTGCAGGTGCAGAAGCAGGCGCTCGTTTCCCATTATCTGAAGTTGTAACTTTTAACGGTTCAGTAAACGCAACCTATATGTTCGCAGACCACTTCGATGCATACTACGGTGGCGATTTCGAAGATATGCACGTTACAATTAACCTCGGTATCGGTATCAAATTATCCGGTGGTAAATCAGATAGCGATATGGACGGAGTTCTTGACGAAGTTGATATGTGCCCCACTTCACCTGCAGGTAGCATAGTTGATGTTAGCGGATGCCCTGCTGATAACGACAAAGACGGCTTAACCGATGATGATGAAATTGCTAAATTCGGTACCGATCCTAAAAAAGCAGATACCGATGGCGATGGCTTAAACGATAAAGCTGAATTAGATATTCACAAAACAAGTCCTGTTAAAGCAGATACCGATGGTGACGGACTCAATGATAACGAAGAAATTAACAAATACAAGACCAACGCTCTTGATGCTGATTCAGATAAAGATGGTTTAAATGATGGTGCTGAAGTTAATACTTACAAAACCAATCCTTTAGCTAACGACACAGATAAAGATGGTCTCTTAGATTCAAGTGAAATCAATACTCACAAAACCAATCCTCTTGAGCAGGATACTGATAAAGACGGTTTGAATGATGCTGTTGAATTAAACACACACAAAACCGATCCTAACAAACCTGACACCGATGGTGGCGGAGTTCTTGATGGTGTTGAAATAAAACGTCCATCAAACCCACTTGATCCTAAAGATGATATTCAAACTATCAAAATTGAAAAAGGACAAGCAATTGTTCTCGAGGGTATCCTCTTCAAAACAGGTAGTGCAGATATTCTTCCTGAATCTGAAAGCGTTCTCAATAAAGTATATCTTACTTTAAATGAGAATATTGATCTTGAGGTTGAAATTCAAGGCCATACCGATAATAAAGGTAATAAAAAGAAAAACGTTGAACTTTCATTGAAACGTGCTGAATCTGTAAAGACTTGGCTTGTAGCAAGAGGTATCAACGCTTCAAGAGTTACCACAAAAGGTTTTGGTCCTGACCGCCCAGTTGCTCCAAACACAACTGAAGATGGTCGTGCTAAAAACAGAAGAATTGAGTTCTCAAGAACTAAATAATCTTGCTGTTTAACTATTTAAAACCTCCGAGGTAAAAACTCGGAGGTTTTTTATTTTAAAGACTTGT
>CALKUG010000299.1 GCA_937996765.1 uncultured Ignavibacteria bacterium | reverse complement strand
ATTCAAATGGATTTATGATTGTGGGTGGTTTTATACTTGGGCTCGATAGCGACACGCCCGAAGTATTTCAAAATCAGATTGATTTTATGAACGAAAGCGGAATGGTTTTAGTATCTATCAATCTACTAAAAGCCCCTTTGGGAACAGAATTATACGAAAGAATAAAATCCGAGAACAGGTTAATTAGCGATCTGGATTTTGATGAAAATAGGTCGAACATGACCCACATGATGGATAAAGATTTATTAGATGCAGGGTACCGAAGAGTTTTAGAAAATATTTATTCTGCAGAAGGTGTTTTTAACAGAGCAAAGGTTTATTTTCAGAGCAAAAAACCATTCAAGGTAAAAAACGGAATCAAACAAAAACTAACCTTATCCGTTGTTGCAATGGCGGCAAGAGTAGTTTATCTTCTTGGAATTAAAGATGAGAACAGACGGTATTTTTGGAAGATGCTCTTTTGGCTGTTCCGTAATAATATGTTCAGGTATGCCGATCTCGGTGTATTTTTTATTGCTCTTATGTATCAATACAAAATGATGTGGAAGAACTTCAGCGCGAGAACAGAAGAAAACAACCAATTTAGTGCTAAGGTAGAGCAAACAGAAGTAACGGTTTAATTCTGGTACAGTTTCAAAAAATAGAGGCGGGATTGTAGATCTGTAATTTTAATTTGGTTGATTAGTATTGAGTATGAGTTCCACAAAAAATGTACTACCAATTCCAACGGTGCTATTAACTGTTAAAATTCCGCCACATTTTTCAACCATCCTCAAGGCATTGGTAAGTCCTATCCCAGCTCCTTCATGAGATCTATTCATTCCTGAACTCACTTGAGTAAACTCTTGGAATATTTTATCTAAATTTGCCGAAGGTATTCCAATGCCGGTATCAATAATGGATATTTGCACTCTGCCCTCAATCGGTGCATGTTCTCTGATTTTGATCGTAACCTTACCGGTCTCAGTGAATTTAATTGCATTATCAAGAAGATAGTTTAGCGAGCGTGTCAACATATATTCATCGGCTAAAACGTAGGTATCAGCCTTTACAATATCTAAATCAAATACCAAGCCCTTTTCATCTGCAACATCCCAAAATGTTCTCATAACGGAACTAATAACAGTATCGAGATGAACATTTTTTGTATGGATTGCAATTTCATCGGTCTCTAACTGAGTATAATCCAAAAGTGAGTTAAATGTCATCATCAACCGACGACTCGAAAAAACTATTTTTTGAGTTAATGTAACTAACTCCGGGTCGGTTAACTCTTCTTGTACAATTTGAGTTAATCCAAGTATTCCGTTAAGCGGGGTTCTTAACTCGTGACTCAGATTAGAAAATAGTGCCGATTTTACTTTGCCTAATTCTTCAGATTTTTCTTTAGCACTTGAAAGCTCATGATAGAGGCGCGATTTTTCTTTCATATCCGATTGAAGAGTTTTTATCATCGTATTGAAAGACATGGTAAGGCGTCCGATTTCATCATTGAGTTTTGATTCGAGCTTTACTTCTATTTGGTCGTTTTGAGCAAACAATGCAACGGCATTATCTATAGATTTGATCCTTTTTGTGAAGCTCGCAAAAACAAAATAAGCAAGCACAAACACAGAAAGTGTTGTGAAGCCGTAAACTATATAAACTCGTTCTTTAAGAATGTTTATTTGATGATTTACGTCTTCGTAGTATGCCCCGGAACTAACAATCCAACCAAATCCGGGGGAAAGCTTTGAATAAGTGAGTTTAGGGGCAACAGTAGATTTTCCGGGAAGGACTTGTTTGTATTCAATAAAACCCTCACCCTGCAACATGATAAGATTATATATCTCTCGATAAATCTTCATTCCCTCAGCATCAGAAATATCTGCCGCACTTTTATTTATATGTTCTTTTCTTAAGGGGTGTACAATCATAATGAGGTTGAGGTCGGCAGCAAAAAAATAGTCTTGATCGCCGAAGCGAAGATTGGACAAATAATCTTTGGCAAATCCTTCAGCTTCCTCGCGGGTTAGCTTGCCGGAAACAACTAAGGTGTGTAGATTATCAACATAAGCAACTGCCTCTTTAACAGAAAGCTTAATTTGCTGTCGCTTCTCATTAAGAATGCTGTTTTCAACAAGCGGAAGAATATAAAAGGATATAATAGCAAATAAAGGCAACATAAAAATTGCCACTAAGACCATAAACTTTACTTGGATTGGCCAATTGCCAAAGCCATAAAGTTGCCACCTTGAGCTTAACTTCACTAAATTATCTGTCTAATTTGTTACAAAGATTTTATCTAATTTCAAACTTAACAATAATACCTTTTACTACAATGTTTTTCGTGTGATTAGTTCAAACGATATCTGCTACCCGATTTTTTTGAAGAAGTATCATTAAAAGTAAACTGACTTACCAAATCCTGCAAGTTATTTGTAAGGTGATTTAATTCCCTACCCGCTTGTGTAATACCTTCAATTTTTTCGACAGTTTGCGACGTAGAACCGGAGATGAATTCCACAAAATCAGATAGATTTTGAGCACGTTCTGATTGGGATTCACTTTCGCGAGCGGCTTCGGAAATAAGAACAACAACTTGATTGGTATTCTCAATAATCTGATTCAGTGAACCCTCTGCTCTATCGGCGAGTTGCTTTCCTGATTCTACTTCTCTTCTACCTGCACGCATCGATTCCACAACTCCTGTGGTGTCACCCTGAATTTGTTTAATCATCGATGCAATCTCTTTGGTAGCTTTGGTAGTGCGTTCAGCAAGCTTACGAACCTCATCAGCAACTACCGCAAAGCCTCGGCCTTGCTCACCAGCTCTGGCAGCCTCAATAGCCGCATTAAGTGCCAACAAGTTAGTCTGATCGGCTATATCTTCAATAACTTCAACAATCTCACCAATTTTATAACTACTTTCTCCAAGAACCTCAACGCGTTTAACTGAGTCGAGAACTACCTCCGAGATTCTATCCATACCAACAATGGTATCACGAATAACTACACCACCCTCACGCGCAACATCTCCGGCTTTGGAAGAAGTGACTGCAGCTTGATTAATGGTCTTTGTTGTATTAACAACTGTTGCAATAATTTCTTCAATGGCAGAAGCCATTTCCTGCGTTTTAACTGAAAGATGGGATGCAGATTGCGATATTTCATCAGCACTGCTACTAATCTCACTACTCGCCTGATCGGTTGCTTCAACAGCACTGCTAACATTTTGAATCATGTAAGCTACTTTTTCAACAGCTTTATTAAAACCGCTGAACATCAAACCAATATCGTCATCTTTTTGAGATTCGAGAGATACGGTTAAATCTCCATCTGAAAACTTGTTCACTTCCTTGAGCATTTTATTTGCACTTACCGAAAGGTATTTACTTTGTTCTTCAGCTGATTTTACTGCCTGGATAACTTTTTGCTCAACAGAACTTTTTTCTTCTTCAAGTTCTTTTTGTGCATGCCCTATATTGGACACCATCTTCCCAAAAGCTCTAGCCAAATCTCCCAACTCGTCGGTGGAGTCTGTTGGAATTTCAACAGCGAGATTACCCTCACTCACTTTATTTGCTGAATCGCGGAGAATGATAATCTTACCACTCAACTTTGTTGTTACTGCCCTATTAAAAACGATTCCAATTAATACAATAAGTGCGGTAATGATTAAAGAAACATTACGTTCTGAATTAATGGAGTCAATGCTTGATTGCAACGAATACACTAAAACTATTTTTCCGTAATTACTTCCGTTGTATTGAATAGGGAAAGATGCCGATTGATATAAATCGGCATCTATTCCTGAATTAGTAATCTCTCCGCGAGCATTGAGTTTCAGTGATTTTGGATTATGACTGATTATCTCTTCTCCCGCCTCGTCGAGAATAGTGATATAAATCATATTGGAATCTCTTTTCGACCATTCAAAGGCAGTTTGAACTAATTCGAAGTTGCCCTCGCTTAATCCTCCTCCAACGGAAAAAGATAACATCTTTCCGATGGTCTGCACCTGTGCATCAACAGATCGCCTCATTTGCGCTTGTTGAGTAAAAGGATAATAAATGGCTGCAAAGATGAATATTACAAGAGTTGGTAGCAAAAAAGTTGCCACCATTTTTGCTCTGATACTTTTGCGTAGAAATTCCATGACTGATACCTAAACTAATAATTATTGTATTGTTGCAACAACTTTTACGTTGCCTGACACTTTAGATGCGGTTACAAAACCAATTCCACCGGTGGTAGAACCAACTTTTGCCACAACATCTTCTTCGCTATTTAATGCATCAGGAGCTTTACCTTCACCGGTAAGTTGCAATTTCATCCATTTTTTACGAACATCTACAGGACTTTGTCCCAAGTATGTGTAAAATTTGGATTTGGATGGTGTATCCGGTTTCAAATCAAATACCACAACTTTAGAGCCATTAGCCCATTTTGTTGTGTTCATTAAAAACAAATTTACAATTTGAGCCTTGCTGAGTGTACTTTCGGAAACACCTTTGTTAACAATAACCGCAACTTGCGCATTAACAGTAAGCGTGCCAAAAATAAAGAGGGCTAAAAATAAAATCAACGTTTTCATACTAAAATCTCTTTCTTTAGAAAATTACGCTTAAACCAAGGTAGAAATGTGTAAGGTCCAAACCAATTAAATCTCCGCGAGTTTTTTGGTTGGCTACTTGAACTTTTACAACAGCTGCATCAATAGGTCTTATGGTGAGCCCTCCTGACAACTGATCTAAACCTTCAGCTAAGATTATTGAGCCCTTATCATCTATATAGGAGTAATTTGCAAACACATAAATGAAATCATTAAGGTTGTAACCAAGATTAGCATAATAAAATAATTTATCCAAACCGTTGCTGCGTGTTACTGAGTTCTCAACATCTTTTTGTTGAACTGATGCCTTATTGCTCAAAACTGAAAGTGTTGCTAAGTCAGCCACTGTTGCCGTCCCCATTGCAATTTTGGTTTGAATTCCAATAATCTGTGAGCCGGTAAGTAAAAGAGCATTCTGTTGATTTTGTACGTCGGTGTTCAACCAGTTTTTTTGCTGATCGGTTAAATCATATGTAACATTCACAAACTCTGCTTGGAAATCAAATCCGTAGAGCGTGTAACTGAAATCTGCACCCAGTCTTATTCTTGGAATTCTGTATTCCATTGACTCAACTCTCTTAGCAGAGCCGGTAGCATCGAATACATTCGTTGAAAAACGATCGAATTGTTTGTCGCGATCAGAAGTAGCGGAAACACCTATTTTGCCTTCTTCAGTACGTAATCCAATTCTTCCGCCAATTGCCTTAAATGTGGATTCATCGGTACCAGTTACAATGAGTGCCTGACCGTCGGTGGAGTTCACTATAAAGCCACTTTCCGAGTTGCCGGCGTTTATGGAATAATCGAACCTGATGCTTTCGTTTAATTCCAAATTACCATAGAACTGTAGAAATGAAGAGTTGGGGACGTAGTCCTCAATGGTTATCACTTCGTCAATAGTTGATTCATAAATAATCGGACGCAAAACATAAGGATGTAACGGTGTTTTATTTTTGATTTGATTAAAAGCGTTAAATTCAGGGATTAACAATCCCATTTTGAAATTTACTGCATTTGATAAACTGTATTTTAACCATGCTTCTTCGAGGTTAAATGAACCCCAATTTTGTTTTGAGTTATAGGAATTTTGGAATTGGAGGTTTACAAACGCAGTCATTTCTCCGAAATTTCCTGTAAAATCATTTTGCAAAAACACATTTGCTTGTTGCAAAAGAAATGAGTTATAACCTTTAAAACTTTGTTTGTTTTTTGGATTGCCACCATTCAAAAGTGGGTTAATTGGGAAAGTTATGCTGTAATCACTTTGTTGGTGAAAGTTACCTTGGAAATAACCAAATATGCGTAATCCTTCATCTTGTGCAAAAAGTGATACTGTGAAAAGCAAAGTGAGAACTAATGGTGTGATACGTGTTTTCATAAAGTTAAACCTTTAATGATGGAATAATATCAGAAATTACTAACATTACAGACAAAATTGTCGAAACAATAGTATAATGCTCAGTCCCGGATTATCATTAATAATGTGAGAAAGGTCAAATAGGAATACTGAAAAGATAATTATATTGCTCATGATAACAATGGAATTAGTCTTAACAAATTATTAATAATAATTAGTAAATGCAAACTATTGATTTGCCGTTGTGTTAATTAAAATTTTTCGATGAATACATTGAATAGGAAGTTAAAATGCTAAAAAACAAATTCAAACCTT
>CALKUG010000298.1 GCA_937996765.1 uncultured Ignavibacteria bacterium | reverse complement strand
GAAGCAAAGTTTGGGCTAATGTTTATAGGTTGGTTTGCGGGTGTAGTATTAGTATATTCCGTTCTGTTTGGTATAGGAAGCTTGTTATTTGATACATGGCAGATGGCGGCGATGTATTTTGCAGCTTCTGCCGCATCAACAACAGCGATAATAGTTGTATTTAGCAAATATGGCTGGAAAAATTTGAATTAAGATTAGGAATTAATTAGCTAACAATGACAGTTGAAAAATTAAAAACAAGTTTACGAATTAAGATTCTAATACTTATTGTTACCGGCTTTCTGATTGTAATGATGTTCCCAAAAGGTGAAGCAATTGAATCAGAGGTGAATGTAGGAACAATTTGGATTCAAGATGATTTGATTGCTTCATCAAGCTTTCCGATTCTTAAACCGACTGAGCAATACAAACGTGAAGTTGAAGAAGCTAAAAATTCAATTTATAATATTTATATCCGTGACGATGCGGCTTTTGAAAAATTGATTGACACCATAACCGGATACAATGAATTTCTAAAGGTTACTATCGAGCAGGATAACAAAAGTGAGCAGGGTAAGTTCATCCCGAAAGTGTTTCTCTCCGACAAGGCATACTCATTTTTTAAGGAGCAATTTAATAAAGCATCTGATAAACAAGCAGTTTTTCGTGAGTTATTGAGAATTCCCTTAACGCATTTAGAAGCACAATACGAAAGAGGAATACTTGAGCGCTCTCTGAGTAATATATCGGGGGATAGTATAGCACTACGTATTGGTAATATAGATATTATTTATCCTAAAAAAAGATTTACCGATAAAGAAAATGCTTTAAATGAATTTAGTGGCTATACTTCTGCTCTTCCCGGTAGTGAATTTATTGTTGAATATATTTCTTTTTTTGTGACTCCTAATATTCCATTCAGTAAAGAGCTTACCGAAGAGGAAGCAGCAGTTGCACAAGATAGAGTTTCAAAATATGTTGGTATTGTTGCCGAAAATGAACGTATAGTTGCAAAACACGACCGCATAACCAACGACACCAAACTTAAAATAGACTCGTATCGGGCGGCTCGTGCAGAGGATTCAGGATTAGGCGGAGCAATACTTCAGTTTGTTGGCAAATTTTTACACATACTTTCGCTTTTAATGTTGCTTGCAATTTATATCTATTATTTCCGGCAAAAGATTTATCGAGATAACCTGCGGATACTTCTGTTTGCAATCCTTTTTGTGTTTGTGAGCTATTTAACCTACTTAGCCAATACTTTTGCTCTTAATGATTCCATACAGTTTTTAATTGTAGTTCCATCGGTAGCGATGTTGGTTACTATCATCTTTGATTCACGAGTAGGTTTTTACAGTACCGTAATCATCTCGCTTATTGTTGGTGCTCTTCGAGGCAATGACTATTCATTTGCCGCTATGAATATTGTAGCGGGTTCGGCTTGTGTTTATACGGTAAGAGATATTAAAAATCGCTCTCAAATTTTTAGAACATTTGCTTATATAGTAGTTGGATATGGTATTACCATTCTCGCATTTGGACTCGAGCGTTTTTCGCCATGGACAAAAATTGGTTCTGATTTTGCGTTTGCTGCAATAAACGGTTTAATAAGTCCTGTACTCACATACGGAATACTTATTTTCTTTGAGCGATTCTTCAAACTCACAACGGATTTAACACTCCAAGAATTAACCAGTTACGATCATCCATTGATGCGAGAGTTACAATCTAAAGCCATTGGTACGTTTAATCATTCCATATCAATGGCGGGAATAGTAGGTAGCACGGCCGAGCTCATAGGTGCACATAAACAACTTGCTTTAGTTGGTGCTTATTACCACGATATAGGAAAAACGTTAAATCCGGGTATGTTTGTTGAGAACCAGGTTGGCGAACGTAACATGCACGAAGATTTGCCCCCGGAAAAAAGTGTGGAGTATATTCGTGCCCATGTACAAAAAGGCATTCAATTAGCTCGTGAGCATAAGCTACCACCAGAGGTTATAGATTTTATCCCTACTCATCACGGAACAAGTATCATAGCTTACTTTTATGATAAAGCCGTTAAAATGTACGGTCAGGAAAATGTGAAAGAAGAAGATTATCGGTATCCCGGTCCGCGTCCTTACTCAAAAGAGACGGCTTTGGTTATGCTTGCAGATGGGTGCGAATCGGCGGTTCGTTCAATAGCAGACCCTACGCCGGAAAAGATTGAAAACATGGTAGTAAACCTCATCGACAAAAAAGTGAGTGATCATCAATTAGATGAAACTCCGCTCACACTCGAAGATCTTAAAAAAATCAAAACCCACTTTATCGCTCAATTGCAAGGTAATACGTATAAACGTATTCGTTACCCGAAGCAAGAGGAAATGGAAAAGGAAGATTGAGTGTTAGTGAATTTTCCTCATTTGTTGACGAATATATTGGTGTTCTGAAGCTTGAGCGAAATCTTTCGGACAATAGCACAGGTGGGTATAAATCTGATTTAAAGGCACTCGAAAATTTTTTAGTTGAGTGCGGAATTTCTGACCCTGAATCAGTAACTGATAAAGAGCTGCATTCGTTTTTTGTTCTACTGCATGAGTTGGGTTTGGCGGATACTTCGGCTGCACGATACCACTCCTCGCTTACAGGTTTTTTTAATTATTTGGTGCTTTCCGGTTATATGACTTCGAATCCCATGCAGAAGGTGAGGCCACCTAAAATAAAACGCCGCCTTCCTGATGGGCTAACGGTAAGTGAGGTAAACGATATATTAAACGCCGCAAACAGTGCAACACCTTTGGGATTGCGAGATAGGGCAATGCTTGAAGTTATGTACGCATGTGGGTTGCGAGTTTCAGAAGTGATTGAACTAAAAAGTTCCGGGTTGTTCCTCCAAGAAGAAATGATTCGCGTGATAGGTAAAGGTTCTAAAGAGCGTTTTGTTCCTATTGGTAGCTCAGCAATCGCTGCCTTAATAACATACATTAAAGAGGCGAGAGTTTTTCTTTCAAAACTTCAGAAAAGTGAAAATTACGTTTTTCTTAATAATCGAGGAACCAAGATTTCAAGAATGGGAGTTTGGAAGATAGTTGACTATTACACACAACAGGCAGGTGTTCAAAAAGCTGTGCATCCACATACATTCAGGCATACTTTTGCAACTCATTTAATTGAAGGAGGAGCTGACTTGCGGGCAGTGCAGGAGATGTTGGGACATACCGATATATCGGTAACTCAAATCTACACGCATGTGGATAGAAATTTTGTAAAGGCTGAGCATGAAAAATATCACCCTCGAGGAAAGAAATAATGGATAGCATCACGATTAATCCCGAAATTTATAAGATAATTACCTATATCCCGATATTGTTGATTTCCTTTGCATTACACGAATTTGCACATGCTTATTCAGCGAATTATTTGGGTGACCCCACTCCAAAGCGAGATGGAAGACTAACTCTTAATCCCATTAAACACCTTGAACTTGTTGGTTCGGTAATAGTTCCTCTGTTTTCGATGATAGGTGGTGGGTTCATCATAGGCTGGGCAAAACCGGTACGTGTTACACCAGGGCATTTCAAAAAGCCATTACGTGATGATGCTATTGTATCGGGAATGGGGCCCGTATCAAATCTCTTGCTGGCTATAGTGTTTGCGGTTGTATTAGCTTTAATGATTCAATTGAAAGTGGGAACTCAATCGGCTTTACTTTTGGATACCATAGTTTTTGGTGTTTCATTTAATATATTTTTGTTTTTATTTAACCTCCTTCCAATACCTCCATTGGATGGTTCTCATATTCTGTATTCTTTGTTTCCGAATGAAATTACCGCTAAAATCCGCTCAATGGGAATGTATGGAACTATAATCTTAATGTTGTTGATATTTTCGCCGTTATGGGGTTTATTTCTTAATCTTCATAGGATTATAACGCATGGTCTTCTTGGTATCTCTCATTAAAAAGCATATTGTACCGATAGTAATACTCTTAATTTTTTTCGGATTCATCGGTTGCGGTGAAAATAAAAACAACGAAGTTGTTGTAAAACACTACGACGATAGTGAACTGGAACTCACAGAAAACGAGTTATTATTTCGCGCACTGGTGGGAAAAAAATATGGGGTGTTTAAGTATTCACTTAGTGATTCATCGGTTCATTTAGTGTGGAACGATTATTTCCGTGATGTTCTCAGTGTTTCACCATCGAAGGACCATTCTTCGTACTTTATTATTAGCGCACTTACATACGGTAACAATGGTGCATTGCCATTTATTACTAATGTGCGATTGCATTTATACTCAGCAAATTCAGGGAAAATTAAAACCATACAAAATTTTGGTGATGTTGTTCAAATACATACCATGTGGCAAGGTGAAATATTTTATATAACTACTAATCGCTCGAACAGTAAATCGGGTACAATTATAGAACAGACTATTTCATTGTACGATAACGAAGGAATGTTTTTAAAGAACGACAAAAAGAGTTACGATATTATTAAAGAGGGGTACCCGTCTTTCCCTGATAAAAAGATTAATGCAAATTCCCCCGACGGAAATTTTAGCATACGTGTAGTAGAGGGTTCAGAACCGGGAGTGGTATTAACCAATAGAAGAGAAAAAAGCGAAGCACTGTTGTTTGACACAAAAGCATCTCTTCGCAGTATTGAGTGGTCTAATAATAGCGGATATGTTTCACTAATTGTTGAAAACACTACTACAAAAAAATGGCAACTAAAGATGTTTAACACAGAGAGCAAAAAGGAGATTAACTCTTTTGCCTCTGAATATCCTATCGCTCAAAGAAATATGGGCAAAATTATTGCATACCAAAAAGGGCAAGCGATAGAATTTTATAATTTCCTCGATAAAAAAGGTTACACATTATCGGGTGGCAAAATAAAATCAATAACTTTTACTCAACCCAAATTATGAATACTGCAAACGAAATAACGACTCGCTATAATCCTAAGATACCATTTACACTCATTGTAATTTTGGCATCGAGCTTTCTTATATCTCTTTTTGTAATGGAAGTTGTAGCGGTTATTCTTCTATTCCTTTGGTTGGTCGAAGATAAACAAAGTAAAAAGATTTCGTTTGATAGCGTTGCACAATTAGTGTTTTTGTTTGGTGCTGCACGTGTGTTATCTGTGATTTTTTCACCTTTCCCTGATTCTGCTGTACCCTCGCTGTGGAAAGAAGCACTGTTGTATGCCACTATACCACCACTGTTTTTTTATATGAGGGTTTTGAGTGACGACTATGTGGCAAAAATATACACGTCGTATTTGGCAGCCGCCACGGTAGTTGGAATAATTGGTATAGTACAATTTTCTATGGGGTGGGTGGATAGAGCTGCTTCTGTAACATCGGGTTATAGTACTTACTCTTCCTACCTTTTGGCAAGTTTCGGATTGTTTTTCTTTTTGCCTTATCGGAGAATGGATAACGCTGCACGATTGTTTTTAATTATTGGCTTGGTGGTATTGTTTACGGGAATGATTCTTTCGCTTGGCAGAACAAATATTGCAATAGCAGGGGCTGTGCTGATTGCAGCATTTGTGTTTAAGCGAATACCCTGGAAAGTGTTTGTTGCGGTTGCGGTGCTCACGTTTGTTACATCTTATACTATACTCACCGTTGTAGAGAACAAAGAAATAGATAGAAGAAAAGAGAATCCTGCCGGAGTTTCCGATAGAAATACCCTGTGGTATGGAGCTTATTTGCGTGCAATGGAAAGGCCTTTAACAGGATTTGGTCCGCGCACCTTTTTAGATGTTTTTCCCCTCAAAGAAAAACTCAATGATGTAAAAGTTGGCAGCTGGCATAACGATTTTATATCGGTGTATATGGAAAGCGGCATATTAGGACTTACCGCCTTTTTAAGTTTGTTAGGGTATGTTTATCTCAGAGGTTTGCGAGTTTATAGCAGAATCAAAATTCAACGAAAGTACAGAGAAAGAATTTTTGCTGCCTTAATGGGAATAAGTGCTTTGGTTCTTTCCGGAATGACTGCGGGTTTTATTTCTGCACCCGAACTCTCGATTGTGTTTGCTTTTATGCTTGCACTTTTTAGTTCGGGAGTTTATGGAGCAGAACGTTCGGAATAAATTAGCGACCGCTGATTCTGCCTCGAATTATTTGCCAAGCTGTTAAAAGAATAATTTGAAGATCAAGTGCAAACGACCAATTCTCGATATACCAGATATCAAATTGTATTCTTTTTTCAATGAGTCTTTTATTCTCAGATTCATCCGCACTATCACCGCGTAAACCATGTGCTTGCGCCCAACCCGTAATACCGGGTTTAACAAAGTTCCTCACTTTTAAATAATCAACAAATTGTGTGTATGCGGTATCGTACGCAATGCTATGGGGTCGCGGACCGACAATTGACATTGAGCCGAACAACACATTTATGAGCTGCGGTAACTCATCTATGTTCGATTTTCGAAGAAACTTTCCGATTCCCGTAACTCGAGAATCCACTGTGAGAACCGGTTCGTAAATGGTTTGATTGGTTTCTGCTCTCATTGTTCGGAATTTGTAACAAGCAAAAATCTCACCGTTCCTACCCACACGATCTTGAATAAAGAATATAGAACCACGGGAAGTAAGTTTAATGATAAGGGCAATTATCGGAAACAGCCATAAGCCGATTAATAGGATTGCCAAAAAAGAAACAACAATATCAAAAGTGCGTTTAACAAATCGCCATTGTAATTGCTCAAGCGGTTCTTTGCGAACAGTTATTACCGGGAATTTATCAATCATAGATATTTGATATTTCTTTGCAAGGAAGCGAAAGAAATCGGGGATGATGTGAGCTCTCACGCCGTTATTGTCGCACAGTTTTATGATTGACTCAATTTTTTCAAATGCATCAATAGGCAGAGCAATCATTACTTCGTGAATTTCATCGCGTTCAAGAATATGTTGAAGTTCGCTTATAGTACCGAGTGAATCTTGTAACTCCGAATGGTCGTCTAAAAAACCCTTAAACTCAAATCCCATATCCGGGGAGCTTGTTACCATTGCTTTGAAACTTTGTCCCACTTCACCCGCACCAATCACTAAGAGGTTACGAACATTTTTCCCTTTGATGCGCAACAAGGAAATAAGCTCAATTACAAAAATTGTGCGCAAAGAAATCAGAATCGTTAACGAAAAAGCATAATAGATAATGAAGTTACGAGTAAAGAGATTTTCTTTAATTAAAAATATAAAAAGTACAGCTGCAACTACTTGAACCACAACAGCACGTAGGATTTTCATAAACTGGTAGGAAAACAATTTGCCGGTAAAGCTTTCGTAAAAACCGGAAACAGAAGTACTGAAATACCAAAGAGGATAAAGTAAAAACAGAAGTACAAAAATTTGAGGACGGTCTAATAATGTTTGAAGGTCTTGTGCTACGATTGCAGAAATTATAAAGCTAATAGTGAGCAGTAAAAAATCCGACAGCAGTTTAATAAATGATATATTTTTGCTTGAAGATATCATACACGCTTAGAGAAAAATTCATCGGATTTAGCATCAATGTAGTTTTTGATGTTTTGTTCGTAGAGCTCTCTCGAAAACTGTTGAGCATATTTACTTATTTCACTGGGCGAGAGTGAGTCGGCAATAGAATCAAATCGTTTAACAGCTCCTGCAATAGAGGGAACGCTTTGCTCGGAGAAGTGTACACCATTAAACCCATCAATAACCGTTTCGGCTGTACCGGCTTTGTTAAGAGCAATAACAGGTGTGCCTGCTGCTTGTGCCTCCACAACAACAATTCCAAAATCCTCAACTGCTGCAAACACAAAAGCTTTGGCCTTGCGGAATAAATTGGTCATTTCTTCATCTGATACATAACCAGTAAACTCAATGTTGGACTTCGCTTTTGCTTTTATTTTCTCTTTATCAGGCCCGTCACCAATAACCACAAGTTTTTTATCCGGCATTGTCGAAAATGCCTCAACAATCAAATCAATCTTTTTGTAAGGTACAAAACGAGAAGCGGTGAGGTAAAACGAATCTTTGCTTTCATTTAAAGGGAAGCGGTTGACCTCAACAGGTGGATAGATTACGGTTGCATCTTTTTCGTAAATCTTTTTTATACGTGCAGCTGTGTATTTAGAATTTGCCAAAAAATAATCCACACGGTTGCGAGTTGACTGATCCCAAATTCTAATTTTATGCAAGAAGTATTTGGCGAGTGCACCCTTTAATCCTGAGTCCAATCCCGACTCACGCAGATATTGATGATACAAATCCCAGGCATAACGAATAGGACTATGGCAGTAGCTGATATGTAATTGATCGGGGCGTGTTAACACTCCTTTGGCAACTGCATGGGTGTTTGAGAGAATGAGGTCGTATTCCGAAAGGTCAAATTGTTCAATAGCCAGTGGGAATAGTGGCAGCATACTTCTGTAATTCGATTTAGCAAAAGGTAGATGCTGAATAAAAGAAGTATTTACGGATTTTCCTTTTATGTACTCAAGTCTATCCTCGGGGGAGAGGAAATCAATAAGAGCAAATAAATCGAAATCATCCCAAATGTTTAAAAAGCTTTTAACACATTTTTCCGAGCCGGCACACACATAATACCACTCGTGAACAAGCGCTTTTTTCAAATTACCATCCTTTGTTGGCCAGCTATAAAATCACACTGCAAAATAAACAAAAATGTTCAGTTGAATCTTATTCTTTGCCAAGATACTGTTTTAAGTATCTGCCCGTGTGCGAAGCGGAACAAGCCATAATATCCTCGGGGGTGCCAACTACAACAATCTCTCCACCTCTTCCACCGGCTTCGGGGCCAAGGTCTATAATGTAATCGGCATTTTTAATAACATCGAGATTGTGCTCAATTATCAGTAACGAGTTTCCGCTTTTTAATAACATTTCAAAGGCGGTGAGAAGAATATTAATATCCTCGAAATGAAGTCCTGTGGTTGGTTCATCGAAGATAAACAAAGTGTGTTTGTTATCGCGTTTGGCTGCAAGGTGTTGCGCGAGTTTGATGCGTTGTGCCTCACCACCACTAAGGGTGTTTGAGGGTTGCCCGAGTTTAAGATAGCTAAGTCCAACATCCGCAAGCAATTGAAGTAGTGAGAGGAGTTTTTTGTGTCCTTCAAAATAGGTTAATGCTTCGGCAACGCTCATATCTAAAACGTCAACAATGCTCTTTCCGCGATAAAGGACTTCGCGAATTTCTTTTTTGAATCGCGTACCTCCGCAATCTTCACAAGTAAGATAAAGATCTGCAAGAAATTGCATTTCCACTTTTATAAAGCCATCACCTTGGCAGGTTTCACAACGTCCGCCGGGAATGTTAAAAGAGAAGTAGCCAGGACCAAAGCCCTTTAATTTAGCTTGGTGAGTGCTTGCAAAAATTTCTCGTATTAATTCATACGCTTTAATGTAGCTCACCGGGTTTGAGCGGGGAGATTTACCGATAGGAGATTGGTCAACTATTTCCACGTGGTCTATGTATTCGTAGCCGGAAATACTTTCATATAATCCCGAACTCTCCGAATTTACTCCTAACAGCTTAGAGACTCCGCCGTAAACAACATCGTGAACTAAAGTACTTTTGCCGGAGCCGCTAACGCCTGTAACAACCACAAAGCGACCAAATGGTATGTCTGCCGAAACGTTTTTTAAGTTATTTGAGTAAGCACCTTTTATAGATAAAACCGGAGGTGAAGCAACGTACTCGCGGTTCCGTATCTCAATTGTCTTTTTGCCGCTTAAGTAGTTTCCCGTAATTGAATCGGGGTTATTCATAATTTCTTTGGGTGTTCCTTTTGCAATAATGGAACCACCATGCTCACCGGCTCCGGGTCCAATATCCACAATCATATCTGCTTCACTCATCATTTCAGGGTCGTGCTCAACCACCAAGAGTGTATTCCCAATATCTCTAAGGTTTTTGAGAACGCTAATTAGTTTTGTGTTGTCGCGAGGGTGAAGTCCTATGCTTGGTTCATCGAGTACATAGAGAGTCCCAACTAATGCTGAGCCCAATGCAGTAGCAAGATTGATACGTTGGGTTTCGCCACCGGAAAGAGTTGAACTGAGGCGGTCTAAGGTGAGATAACCTAAGCCCACATCGTTTAAGAAAATGAGACGTTTTATAACTTCTTTGATAACTTGATCGGCAACATTTTGTTCGTACTGCGTGAGTTTTAGTGTTGAAAAAAATTCGTATGCTTCCGAAAGGGGCATAATAACTATATCGTAAATAGATTTATCCTGAATTTTTACTTGCAAGGCCTCCCTACGTAGGCGGCTCCCTTTACAAGCAGAGCATTCGGTATAACCCCTGTATCTTGCCAATAAAACGCGAATGTGCATTTTATGAGTTTGCTCTTCGAGATCTTCAAAATACTGGTCTATTCCCTTAAAATCTTTGGTCCCTCTTTTAATGAGGGTGATAGAGCCATCATCAAGTTTTTTGAACGGCACATCCAAAGGAATATTGTATTTGCGAGCATGGGTAACCAGAGCACGCAGATAGCTGCTGTATTTTACACTTTTCCAGGGGGCAATGGCGCCATCTAACAAACTGAGATTGGGGTTGGGTACAATTGCCTTCATATCTAAACCGTAAACCTTGCTAAACCCTTGGCAAACCGGGCACGCTCCTTTGGGGTTGTTAAACGAAAAGAAACGTGGTTCGGGCTCTTCGTATCGGGTTCCGCAGCATTCAAAAAGTTTGTTGAAAGGGGTTTCGGAGTAATTGGGAAGACCAATAAGAATAATACGATTTTCGCCTTCGCGGAATGCCGATTCTATACTATCGGCGAGTTTTTCGCGTAAATCGGATTTTGTAATTTTGAATCGTTGCACAAGAACGCGAATATCATCTTTGTTATCGGGGGTAAAAACATCATCATTTAAATCGTAATCTTTACCTTGATAGACTACTCGGAAAAACCCCCGTTTTTTAAGTAATTCCAATTCTTCTTCAATGGTGCGTCCCTCATGCTGGTGAATAGGAAACGTGAGGTAAAATCGTGAACCTTCTTCTTGTGTCTCTAAAAAGTCAATTACGGTACCGGTACTTGCTTTGGTTACAGGTTTACCACAGATAAAACAGTAGGTAATACCGATGCGAGCAAAAAGCAAACGGAGATAGTCATAAACTTCGGTAGAGGTTCCAACGGTAGAGCGATTATTTTTTGTGCCGGTTTTTTGCTCAATAGCAACAGCGGGAGAAATACCGGTAATTAAATCCACTTTGGGTTTGTTTATGCGCTCTAAAAATTGGCGGGCATAAGAGGAAAGAGATTCAACATAGCGACGCTGACCCTCGGCATATATGGTGTCAAAGACCAAAGAGGATTTACCGCTTCCGCTGAGTCCGGTAAAAACCACTAATTTGTTGCGTGGAATCTCCAAATCAATATTTTTAAGGTTATGCTCGCGAGCACCCTTAATAACTATTTTCTTATCACTTTTTTGTTTATGAGACATAGTAAGCCTGACAAATATTCACACAAAAACGCATACAATCACTAAATAACTCTATGCCAACCCCAAATATAGCCAAAAGCGACATCTAATGTCATTTGTTTTTAATCTCATCGGAACTAAATTGCAGTAATTACTGTATAATAATCTAAGTTGAGTATTATTTTAGAAAGAGAGAATAAAAAAATGAACACGCTTAAAACCGTCTTTTTGATGACCCTGTTAACGGTACTATTAGTATCGCTTGGTGGCTATTTCGGCGGTAATTTTGGCATAGCCATCGCGTTGGTCTTTTCTATTGTAATGAATCTTGGTTCCTATTGGTTCTCGGACAAGATAGTTTTAAAAATGTATCGTGCAAAAGAAGTGGATTCAAGCAGCGCGCCACAGCTCTATTCCATGGTAGAGCGTCTTGCAAAAAACGCTGCATTGCCAATGCCTAAAGTGTATGTTATTGAAGATGATACACCTAATGCCTTTGCAACCGGAAGAAACCCTCAAAATGCAGCTGTTGCGTGCACCACGGGAATATTACGAGTTATAAATACTGCGGAGCTGGAAGGCGTAATGGCTCATGAATTGGCTCACATTAAAAATCGGGATATTCTCATTGGTTCCGTTGCCGCAATGTTTGCAGGAGCTATTACCGCAATTGCCAATATGGCTCAATGGGCTATGATTTTTGGAATGGGTAGAAGCGATGATGAGGAAGAAGGAAGCGGAATAGGTGGTTTGCTTATGATGATTATTGCCCCAATAGCGGCAACACTCATCCAATTGGCCATCTCTCGTTCACGTGAGTTTATTGCCGATGAAACAGGGGCTCAGATTTGTGGGCAACCTTTAGCATTGGCTTCTGCGCTTTCAAAATTACAGGCGTACAATGAGCGGAAGCACGTTGAGCACCTTTCCCCAAGCACAGCACATATGTTTATTGTAAGTCCTTTCTCCGGTGGCGGAGTGATGAAACTATTTTCTACCCATCCACCGATGGAAGAGAGAATCTCGCGTTTACAGGCAATTGCCAACCGTATGAGATAAAACAGGTTTAGTTTTTTCCCTTCAATTGGTTAAGTTATAAGGTTTTACTAAATGTTAAAGTTTGGTAAAACCTTTTTTTATGACCGTACAGATTAGGACTGTGGTAATAAGTACTACTCGAAGTATATTGCAGTAATATTATATTTTCTTTAGGACCCATGAAGTATTTTTTGTTTTTACTGATCCCCATCATCTCGTTTGCGCAAGAAATGAGCAGTGATAATTTTACTGCAATGGAGCAAGTAATTAGAGCAATTGTTGCAAAAGAGCAACCGGGTTCGGAAAGCAAAATAATAGCAACGGGGGAGTACACGGTGTTTGTACCCCTTCTCGAAAGTGAAATCCGAGCACTGGCATCAAATAATGACAATGCAGAAATTACGCTCATCAAGGGGTCGGTACAATACTCCGAGCCATTTCGCGAGGGGTGGCTGAGCTCGTATGTTACCGAAAGAAAAGTTGAAATAACTTATTCCATCAACTCAGTAATTAAAACAGAAGCAAAAACCGATACTGTGGAAATTGAGGATATATCCACCCTTGAGCGTTCAGGTTATGTTTTTACCATTGGAAACTCTATTGAAACTCCGATATTTGGCACCATTGTGGAACCAGTAGCTTTAATAGTAACTTCGGCAGTTGCCGTATATTTGTTTTTTACGGTTCGTAATAACTGACCATTAATTGCCTTTTTGCTCTCCCGTAAATAGTGTAACTTTGTACTTTATTTTGAAATTAATTTACCGACTTATGAAATACACCCAAAAATTACTTTTAGCTCTCCTTTTTGTTTCAATCACCATGTTTTTAACCGGCTGCACGGCAGTTAAAGATGTTGCCTCGATGACTGCTACAGAGCGTTATGATTATGCAAAATCTCTGTATGACAACGAAGATTATTATGATGCAGTTAAAGAATTTGAATCGTTGCTTTTGCAATATCCAGCGAGTGAAATTGCTGACGATGCGCAGTATTATTTAGGTATGACACGCTATAATCGTGGTGAATACTTAATAGCCGCATTCGAGTTCAGCAAACTTATCCGCAATATGACCGGTAGTGACTATGTGAAAGAAGCTCAGTATATGATAAGCGACTCATATTACAAACTTTCCCCACATTATGCACTTGACCAACAATACACTTTAAAAGCTATTGAAGAGTTTCAAGCGTTTATTGATTTTTCGCCAACAGACCCTAAAGTAGCTGAAGCCGAAGCAAAAATAAAAGAGCTCAATAAAAAGATTGCTTATAAAGATTTTGCAAGTGCTGAGATATATGAAAAAATGGGTTACACATTGGCGGCTTTAGATTATTACAAAAACGTGATCGATCGTTATCACGATACTGAATATGCTCCTGAATCTCATTACAGAAGGGTGCAAATTCTACTGGGCAAAAACAGATTAAGCGAAGCTTTAAAAGATGTAAATTCCTATCTCTCACGATATCCTGAAGCACCAAGAGTTTCTGAGATGCAACAATTAAAAACGCAGATTGAATCTGGTTTAGCGAAAAATTAATATGATAGTTGTTCCGGAAAAATTTGTATCCGAATCCTGCATTCAAACCACACACTTGGTATTGCCACAGAACACTAACCAACTCGGCAATTTGTTAGGTGGACAGTTGATGCACTGGATAGATATTATAGCCGCACTTTCCGCTGCAAAACACACTCAGTATGTTTGCGTTACCGCATCAGTTGATAGTATCTCGTTTCATCATCCCAACCGCCTTGGCGAAGTGGTAACATTGCTTGCTGCTGTAAATAGAGTTTTTTCAACCTCTATGGAAGTAGGAGTGAAGGTGTTTAACGAATCATACCAAAAGGGAACCAAATTACACACCAATTCTGCTTATCTCACATTTGTTTCGGTTGATGCCGATACTAAACCTGTAAAGGCTAACAAAATAATTCCTCAAACCGAGGAAGAAATCCGACGCTATGATGAAGCATTGCGGCGCAGAGAAGCTCGCCTTCTCGCTCGTCAGAGTTAGCTTACCATTTGTCTTCTGCGGACTCTGTAACACTGCTCTTTTAGCACAAGTTACCATCAATGGATTTGCAAGACTCACAGAAACTGATATCCCATCCCCCGGAATGCTACGCTCAACGAACTATAATGGCGACCAGTATAACGATATCGTAGTCATTTCCTCCACAAGTAAATCTGCATTCACCATTCAGGGGAAAGAGAATGGTGGTTTTTCTACTCTCCGCAAAAGCTCACTTCAATATACCGCAACAAATGTAAGTTTAGTTGACCCAACGGATAACACTCTTTTTATTGCATCGCGTTCCTCTAAACGAGGAGGCATCTATAAAATAAAAGCAGGAGGAGAACTCCAATCGCTTGAGCAGTTTACTTGGCGTGGTGCTCCCTCTGCGATTGCTTCCGGAGATGTGAATAATGATGGCACTTTGGAGTATTATATTTCAGGTGCAGGATTCGAAGGAATATCTCAACTTAAAAAAAATAATAGTCGTCATTCCGAAACTAAAATTGAAAAACTATTACCATTTAGTGCAATAACACTTGCAGATTGTAATAACGACTCATACCTTGATTTGGTTGGCTATAATATTTCTAAACAATCGCTATCAATGTATTATAACAATACCCGTGGTGAACTTTCATATACAAGAGATATATCAGTAACATCACGAGTAAAAGAACTTCAGGCAACTGATTTAAA
>CALKUG010000297.1 GCA_937996765.1 uncultured Ignavibacteria bacterium | reverse complement strand
ACCGCCCGCCTTATGAAACACTTCTATTTTTTCAATGATATCAGAAATGTACTTTATTGATGATGAATTAACGTAGTCAACTTTGAAATCAACTATTATTGATTCTGCCCCTTCAAGCATATAACTCGAAATCCATTTCAGGATTGGGGTAAAAAACTCAGCTGCGTTCTCGGGAAACGAAGAACCTGAAAGTTCAAGTTTTCCTGCGCTTGCATCGCCAAAAACTTTAAGTGTGCTTTTGGTTTTTTCAATAGTAAGGTTGTTCATAGTTTAATCTCTTTAAATGGTTATGGTAATACAAAGTAAAGTAAAGTTGTTTTCATTTTCGATAAACTCCAACTCAATTGGATTGCCAGATTTCCTTCTCATCTCTATAAGCCCTAAACCGGCTCCTACAGAGTTTGTTGGTGCTTCCGCTTTTTTTTGTTGTTTGCTTAGCTCTTTAAGGGAATCCTCATCTAATGAATTTAGTTTCTTAACTGTGGTTTTAATTCTTATTTGGACTTCTTTTTCAATATGATTTTTTGCTTTAATCTTAACACCATTTTCAGTTTGTTCGATTGAGAGAAATCCTTTTCCCGTCCAGGTTATTCCACATTTAATTTTATTCGCAGAGTAACGCTGTATATTCTGAGCAAGCTCTATGGCAATAAACACTAAGGTTTTAAGCAGTTGTCTATTCGACTGTAGCAGTGGATTATTTACAATTTCCTCATGCATCCCCTCAATTACTCTCTGAGTAAATGTTCCATCGTATTGGTAAATTGTAATTGGTGTACCCATTACAACCGAATCCCTAAAATTGTAACATCATCGCGCTGTACTTCTCGCCCCTTGTGCTCCGCGTAATTGCTCATCAATCTCTCTTTTTGTATCGAACACTCTTGAGAACTCACTTGGTTAAGCAATGTTAATAAATGAGATTTTCCGAATTTTTTATTTTCGGCGTTATTTTGGTCGGGGTACCCGTCGCTAAATAAATATACCATATCACCTGTTTGATACTCGAAGGAGTGTGTTGTAAATGCTTTCATACCATCAAAATTATCACCAATTGATTGTTTATCTCCCTTAATTTCAATCTGTTCAGAATGGTTCATTAAAACAACCGGTCTTCGGGCAGCTGCTATTTTTATTAAGGATTGTTTTTTGTCTATTACGCAAACAGAGATATCCATTCCATCTTTAGTTTGGATATTTTTATTCTTATTCAATTCCTCGCGAAGTCGAAAATCGAGAAACGATAAGATCCTACCGGGGTCATCAATTCTATCGAACAACACAATTTCATTCAGTAATGTGTTTCCAATCATTGCCATAAGTGCACCGGGTACTCCGTGTCCCGTACAATCTGCTTGTGCCAAAACTATTTTTCCATCGAGTGTATTCAACCAATAGAAATCGCCACTCACTTTATCCTTGGGCAAAAATAATATAAAATGCTCCTTAATTAACTGTTGGAATATTTCTTCCCCGGGTAGCATTGCATGTTGTATTCTTTGTGCATATTCAATCGAATCACTAACGTGTTTGTATATTTCTGTGAGTGTGTTGTGGGCTTCGGTAAGTTCACTTGTTCGTTGTGCTACTCGTGATTCCAGTTCGGCGTTAATTTCCTTTAATTCTTTTTCGCGTACTGCCAATGTGGTGCTCATCGCATTGAGATCTATTGACAAATCTTCAAATTCATCTTTAGTTGCGA
>CALKUG010000296.1 GCA_937996765.1 uncultured Ignavibacteria bacterium | reverse complement strand
GTCGAGAGTTTTCACCGAAAATAAATTCGGGTGCAACAAATTTTCGTAGTTCACCTGCATTGCTCATATTAGTCCTACTAAAACCAAAAATTGAACCGTAATTGCCTGGTTAAACGTACAATAAAAAAACATAAACTCCAACCAAATACACAATTAAAAAGTATTAGTGCTATGACTCAGTAGTGCGGTCATAGAATTAACTCATTAGAAATTTCAGTATGAAAATACAATTCTTTTCCTCGGTTTATCGGAACAATTAAACAATTCAGAATTTGAACTACATAATTCGATAGTCATAAAACAAAGAGGGAAATAATGTATTTACACTTTGGCCACCAAAATGGACAACAAGTAATGATGAACTCTCGGTTGCAGTTAGTAAGTTTAGTTAGAAATGTAAAGAGTTAGGAACTCAGAATATATCGCTCAAAAAATGAAGATGTTGTAAACATTGCAACCGCAATAATTACAATAAATAGCCCTATGGCAAAGCCGCCGATGCGATCGTCGCTATCACCGAGAATTATGAATATTTCACCAACTGCTACAAAAATGATGAGGGAGATTGAGCAATATTTTATGTTTCTTATAGCTTTTTTTGTTGGTTGTATGTGGTCGGTACCTAAACGTAGGCTCCCCAGTAAATTAAAAGCTTGATACAGTGCTATAAAAAATGGCACTGAAGCAATATACGCATATGCGAGTAAGGGATCGTTAAAATAAATCTGAAACGCTGTGGCGTTAACATTTCTCCCTTCAACGTGAGGTTCCCAAAGCATAAATGCAAGAGTTAATATTCCAACAATTACAATTACTGCTTGTAAAACTGGTGAGAGTTTATTCATTGTATTGGTTTTTGCCTTAGTGTGTAGAGAAATAAAAGACCTGAAAAGGTGTATCCACTTGCGATTACACCGTGCAATGTTAAGAAGATTAAAGTCGATTTGAGTGTCATGCTTGGTACATTGAGATTGATTGAAACCACAATCATTATCGCTATAACCATCTGTATAAACCCCATACTAAAGAGTGACAACGCTATGCCTTTAGTTGCAAAATCTGAAATGTATGCCCCTAAAAATCCCATGATTATAATCACAAAATACACGAGGTTTATCTTGTTTTCTTCGGAACCTATTATGCCAACGGCTCCGTTGGCCCATGTTACCATAAAAGCTGTCCCGATTGCCACGATGGACGCAAAACGATAGATTCCCGCTAAATTTTTGGTTGCTCTGATCATGAGCACTGTTCCTATAAGCAGTGTTGCCATCATCCAAAGGGTAACACC
>CALKUG010000295.1 GCA_937996765.1 uncultured Ignavibacteria bacterium | reverse complement strand
GCCATTGATAGTTTTCCAAATACCTCCATTTGCAGCGCCAATATAAACTATATCAGGGTTTGTTGGATGGACGGCCACTGCCCTCACTCTACCGCTACTTACACCCCAATGACTTGGGAATCCGCTAACAACACCTTTAGGACCAATATTAATCCAAGCGTTTTCTGTTGTTCCGCGCATAAATGCGGCGTGTTCTTCAATTATCTTATATTTTTCTAATTCAGAGAAATATACCGAATGTGATAAGGTATCATCCGGGAAAGCCCGCTGACGTACAAACCATTCGGTTCTTTTAAAAGCATTTTTCTTTTTAATGTTCGAAGGAGCGGAATCCCAAATTGATTTAGACTGTCCGTAAGAAAAATCTAAACCAACCGATAAAACGACCAGCAGCATTGTAATTAAACGGGTAAACGTCAATTTCATAGTAGGCCTTTCTGTAAATATTTATTTTATGGTTTACCTTGAAAATTTAATTCAAATATAATCACATCCAAACAATACCTCTTTACAAGGCCAAAAAATATTTTGTAGAATAGTAAACTATTTTTCAACCTTCCGCGTTTATAATTTCGATTGTAACCATTTATTTAATAGAAAGTATATTGTGCATAAATATCACTCGGATAAAATCGAAGTTCATTTTGATTTAAAAAAATGCATTCATGCCGGAGAATGCGTAAAAGGTTTACCGGAGGTTTTTAACACCCAAGCAACACCTTGGATAAATCCTGAGAATGGGGGCTTAGATGATATTATTGAAACCGTTAAAAAGTGCCCTTCCGGTGCCCTACAATACCGTGTAATTAAATCTCCTGAAAAAGAAGTTGCTGATACCGAGAACACTATAGTTATTGGCAGACATGGGGCACTACAGCTTCGTGGTAATATTGAAGTATTTAATAGCGATGGTGCATTAATTGAAAAAGGTACCCGCTTCACCCTCTGCCGCTGCGGAAGCTCTGAGAATAAACCATTTTGCGATAATTCACACCGTAAAATTGGTTTTAGCGATGCTGCAACCGAAAGAGATATCCGAATAAAGCCAAATTCCGATAGCGATTCTAACGTACTTAAAGTTACTGTTAATCCTGGTGGCCCCTATGGAATCGAAGGAAAAGTAACGGTTAAAAACCCAGATGGCTCCGTAGTTTTTGAAGGTGAAAAGGTTTTCCTGTGCTCATGTGGACGCTCGAACAAAAAACCGTATTGCGATGGGACGCACAAACAATAAAGTTCCTTTTAAGTTGTCACTTCATTATATTTGAGGTTTGATTACATTTATTACGGCAGTAACTTGATCATACCCGAACAACGGAAAAAAATTGTTATCGTAGGACCCGCATTCCCCTATCGCGGGGGTAATTCGCTATTTGTATCGCATCTGTACGATTCATTGGTAAAAGATTTTGATGTTGAAGTGGTAAACTTTTCATTGCTTTACCCTTCCTTTTTGTTTCCGGGCTCAACACAATTCGATGAAAGCACTTCTCTTATTAAAAAGACTCCCAATAAACGGTTGATTAATTCTATCAATCCGTTTACTTGGATTTCAACAGCAAGATATATAAAAAGTTTAAATCCGGATTTAATAGCGTTTGATTGGTGGCAACCCTTTTTTGGTCCTGCCTATTATATCATTTCATCGTTACTACGTTCACAGTTCAAAAACAAAGTTTTGTTTATTACTGAAAATGTAATATCCCACGAAAGCCGGTCTATTGATAAAATACTTACAAGGTTTGGCTTAAAGCACGCTTCATCATTTTTGGCACTTTCGGGTAAGGTTGCATCGGATTTAGAGATTATTAGGGCAAATCGTCCCGTGTTCCGCAGCGAGCTACCCGTGTATGATTGTTATAATTTCAGCGGATCTTTTAATCGCGATCAGTTACGCGCTAAGCTTGGTTATAAACCCGAACATAAAGTGATGCTCTTTTTTGGATACATACGAAAGTA
>CALKUG010000294.1 GCA_937996765.1 uncultured Ignavibacteria bacterium | reverse complement strand
TTAGTTAACGCTTGAAAATAAATACTACAGGGGGTATATTAGGGCTTATTTATGAGGATAACTTATCAATAACACTATTTCATTTATATCATCAAGTTTAACAACAACAGGATTCAACGCAATACTGCGTCAAGGGTTCCGTAGGTACGGTGAAATCTTTTATCGTAGCAGTTACGAATCGGATTATGGCGAAACCGCCGGTTTTAAAATCCTTCCAATTAGAATCAATCTATCAAAATTCAAACTCTCTAAATCCCAACGCAGATGTATTAATACAAATAGCGATCTATCTATCAAAGTCAGAAATATCGAGTCCTTAAAAGAGATATGGGGCGATGAGCGTTTTCTAATGTCGTGGGGATATGCCTCAAAGTTTAAGGATAACTGGCCAGATATAGAGTCGTACATCTTTTCAGAGGGAGGAACTACTCCTGTAATATGTTTGGAATTATCTTGTTATTTTGGGGACGAATTAATAGCGGCAAGTTATTTAGATTATGCAGGCGAAGGAACTTCTGCTGTTGTTGCCATGTACGATGTAAGTTTAAGCTGGAGAAGATTAGGGATTTTTACTATTCTTAAAGAAGTGGAGCATTCTCAATCTTTGGGTTGTTCTTATTACTACTTGGGGTATATTCATGAACAAAGCTCCATTTACGATTACAAAAAACAGTTCTTTGGGCTGGAGTTTTATAATACAGAAAAAGGAATTTGGGAAGATTATCAACGAAGGTAGAGTGTTGCAGTACGTCTTTTACTTTTAATTATTAACAAGAATTGATAAATTTAGTACAATGTTAATGAGATCATTTCTCGGAGGAGCAATGCAAGGAGAAGTAAAGCAAATAATATCTGAAAGCAACAAAAAGATAGTTGTAATTGGTGACCCGCATGGAAATATACGCGGGCTTAGGCAGTTAATGGAAAATATTGGCGATGCTTTTTATCTCTCGGTAGGTGATGTTGCTGTGTTTAGTTCGCGTACAAAACTTATTGCCGATAAACGGGCTTGGAGGCATACAGAAAATTATGAGATTACAGATAGAATAGTGGCAAAAACTTTTCAACCCTTAAAGTACCCTCTTTACTCATTATTCGGGAATCACGACCAATATGAGGATTTGGAAATCTTAGCCGAGGTCTGCAATATTCACTACCTCAACAACGGAAATGTTTATCAGTTTGGTGAGTTAACTTTTGGTGTGATGGGTGGGGTTTACTCAAATAAGTACCACACTTACAAGCGAGAAGACTTGAGGGGAAACAAGAATCAAGCTTTTACACAAGAAGAATATAACAGATTATTATCGCAAGAATACGATGTACTACTTACTCACCAGGCATCAGAAGTATATACTCCGGGAGGATTACCATTACGCGGATGCCGATTAATTAATACACTTGTGGAAGCTGCGCGCTCTTATCATATACACGGTCACGATCATAGAAGCTATTTAAGCACGTATAAAGATAAAACTATTATTGGTTTAAGTACTTTTTTGCATCACAGTGATGCATATTACATAATTAATTCTTAATCAATTAAACATCTGAGGCAAAATGTTACGAGATTTTGGAACAACAGGTATTCAGGTTTCCCCTTTGGGTTTTGGAGCAGGTCATATTGGTGGAAATGGTATGACTGAAAAAGAAGTTGCTTATTTATTAAATGCTGTATTGGATGAAGGAATAACTCTGATAGATACTGCCCGTAGTTATGGGTTATCTGAAGAACGCATTGGTAAGCACATTTCAAAAAGACGAGCAGAATTTATACTCTCCACAAAAGTTGGCTACGATGTAAATTGGCAAGCTGACTGGAGTTACGAAGCAGTATATAAAGGTGTTGAAGAAGCATTAATCAAATTACAAACCGAATTTATTGATATAGTTCACCTACACTCATGCCCTCGAGAAGTTTTGTTACAAGGCGATGTACAATTAGCTCTTGATGAATTAGTAAAACAAGGGAAAATAAGAATTGCAGCCTATTCCGGCGATAATGATTCACTGCGCGAAGCAATTGTTTCCGGTAGATTTCGTTCTATTCAAACATCAATAAATATTTGCGACCAAAAGAAT
>CALKUG010000293.1 GCA_937996765.1 uncultured Ignavibacteria bacterium | reverse complement strand
ATTATACGATGCAATAATTTTTGAATGAGGGGTGTGCATGGTATAAAACAGGTCGGTTTGGTAATTCACATTGGCAACCGATGGAATGGTACTAAAGCTCCAAGCATAGGGGGCCTTTGGATCGGCATAATCAATTCCAAATTTTGGCTTTGATTGTGATGCCCACTCGGAAACAGAGATTTTATCAATGGTTGCGGAGATATTTTCCGAAGTGCCTGTAAGAAGTTCATTATTAACGGGAGTTGCAATACCGCCCTTATTAAGCACCACATCAAATTTATCAGTTTCACTCAGCGTGTTGTTAAGGAAATCTTTTAGTTGGACGAGCAATTTTTTTCTATCGCCGTTAAAAAATCCTTCCATGTCCACTGCTACTGTTATTCTTTTTCCCTTTGAGCCGCTATCGCCACCGGGTGAAAAAAGTTTATCGGGCATAATGGTTACTTGGAATAAATCGCTTGTTCCCACTTTTTCCTTGCTTTTTGCAAGGTAGCCGCCAATAAACGAATTCTGATACCTAACAGTAACCGGATTAGGTATAGTGAACATATTGGAGTACAGATAGGAGTAATACGAACCGCCGTTGGTATCTGCAGCCAAAGTAAACGAGAGGTTTGGGTCTTCGTTAATTTTTGGTAAACCTGAGCCGGGGGTTAATTTATACAAAATGTTGAGATAGTTTGTTGTGCTTGTTCCGGGTACAAGCATGGAAATGGGTAACTCTGTGTAAGATTCTGTACCCTTCCAGTAAGAAGGAACAATATACGTTATTTTAATTTTGCGCTTAGTTGGTCTTACTCCTGTACCGTCGTTTATGGGATAGACTCTCATTTCATACTGATCGTTGTTCTTAAATAAAAAGCAAGGATCAATACGAACTACTTGGAGTGAATCGAATATTTTTCTGGCAGTCCATGTTTCCATTATTCTGCCTTGCATAATGTTGTTCCCAATCCACAACCATAAGTCGGTAACAACAGCATTTTTTGGAAGATTGAATTTGTGAATAATTTCAGTATTGTTATACTGTGATGTGGAGATGCCTGTCGGCGTATAGGTAAGATAGAGAGAGTGTTTAGTGTATGCACCATAGGGTTCCACCACAATGGTTGCGTCAGTAATTTTTGCAGGATACGATTGATTAGATCGCGCAACCCTGCACGTAACATCGTTAATTGCAAAGGATACTGAATGAAAAAGTACCCAGCAAACGAGTAGCAATAGTAGCTCCGCCCGTTTCATAAAAGCTCCATTTTTGTTTAGAGATTAGTGTTTTAGAGATTAAAAAAAATAAGTAATCTATTGTGAATAAACAAATAAATTTATACAAAAATAAAAGAAAATC
>CALKUG010000292.1 GCA_937996765.1 uncultured Ignavibacteria bacterium | reverse complement strand
ATCTTTATGAAGATGCCGCCAGAGCGGAAGCAAGAAGAAACCTTTCCACAATCCGCTCAGGCGAATACGAGGGCCTCACAGAAAAATTAACCCAACTTGAATGGAAACCTGATTTTGGTACGGATGTTTTTAATCCCAAAGTAGGCGGTATAGTTACGGGTGCACGTTTCTTTTTAGTGGCATATAATGTTAATATCGCGTCAACTGATGTATCGTACTCTAAAGAAATCGGTGAGATTTTACGAGAATCCGGCTATTCAAAAAAAGATGAAAACGGAAAAATTATAAAAGTTGATGGTAAGCCAATTAAAGTACCCGGAAGATTACAAAACGTTAAAGGCATGGGTGTATTGCTCGAGAAATATGGAATGTCGCAAGTTTCCATGAACCTCACTAACTTTAGAGTAACACCAATACACGTTGCTTTCGAAGAATGCAAAAAAGAAGCTAAACGATTGGGTGTTAAGGTTACCGGTTCAGAAATTGTTGGTTTAGTACCGCTCGAAGCCCTTTTAGATGCAGGTAAATTCTATGCTCAAGGTAAAGAATACTCTGAGAAGGACTTAGTAAATCTCGCCATTGATTCACTTGGTCTCTCTGACCTACATCCATTTAATCCCGAACAAAAAATTATTGATTACATGATTTAATTATTGAATTTAATCAACAAGCTGAGAAAGAAATTAAAATGAACCCACAGAACACTATAGATCATTATTTGCAAGAAATAGCCTCTCACTCACCTACCCCTGGTGGAGGAAATGTTTCCGCTTTTTGCGGCACATTAGCGTCCAACTTAGGAGTAATGGTAACCAACCTTACAATAGGCAAAAAGAAGTATGTATCGGTGGAAGAAGAAATGAAACAACTTCAAACGGAATTACAAATTTTTGCAAACAAATTTACAGAACTTGCTCAAGCAGATAACGAAGCTTTTGATAAAGTGATGCTTGCAATGAAGTTACCAAAAGAAACAGAAGAAGAAAAAAAACTCCGCGCAGATTCTATTCAGATTGCTACAATTAGGGCTACTTCTGTACCATTCACAGTAATAGAAACAAGTATTGGTCTTATTCCGTTTCTGATGCAGGTCGCCGATAAAGGAAATACAAACTCCCTTTCGGATGTAGGTGTTGCGTTACTTTTAGCAAAAACTTGTGCTAATGGGGCTTATCTCAATGTGTTAATTAATCTTTCTTCTCTCACCGATGAACAAGTGCGTTCTGAGGTAGAAGAAAAAGCAACTCATGCTCTCAATACAATCAACCAATCGGTTGATACTTTTATGGAAATGCTCATCAATAGGATTAAAGGATAGCAATGAAAACAACTCTATCAATTCTCAGTATTGTGTTGATACTGACTTTTAGCGGATTCGCTCAAGTAAAAACAGGTATCGAAGTACTTCGCGATCGTAACTTCGATGTTCTCCAAGGTAAACGTGTTGGACTAATCACCAACCCAACCGGTGTTGACTCAAAACTCCGTTCCACCATAGACATTTTGGCAAATGCAGAGGGTGTAAAATTAACCGCAATGTATGGTCCTGAACATGGTGTAAGAGGTGATTTTTCAGCAGGTGACAAGGTGGAAACTTACGTTGATGAAAAAACTGGAATTACTGTTTATTCGCTTTATGGTAAAACAAGCCGACCTACCAAAGAAATGGTAAAAGATATTGACGTACTTGTTTTCGATATTCAAGATATCGGAAGCCGTTCCTACACCTATATTAGCACCATGGGCTTAGCCATGGATGCAGCAGCAGAATTTGGAAAAGAGTTTGTTGTATTAGACAGACCCAACCCAGTTAACGGATTAAAAAT
>CALKUG010000291.1 GCA_937996765.1 uncultured Ignavibacteria bacterium | reverse complement strand
TTAGGTGGGAATAAGGTAAGACACGATTGGACGTATTTATTTCATCAAATGGGTGTGTTAGATAAAGATGTTTTTATTTCACAGATGGTTTATTGGAGCTCTTTGGGAGTGCTTTTAGTGGCGGTTTTTCTTCCAATACTATTTCAACCAGCAAAAAATGCTCAGGAATGAAAAAAAATCTTTTGGAGACTACAAAAAATTTACTAATTTGAAGTGGCATTAAATTATAATACAATTGTAATCAGAGAGTTTATGTGGCATTCAATAGTACTTGTTAAACAAGTGCCAGATACTGCTAACATCTCCGGAAAGGTGATGAAAGAAGATGGCACAGTTAATAGAGCAAAGCTCCCCGCAATTTTTAACCACGAAGATAAAGTAGCATTAGAATTAGCACTACGATTAAAGGACACCTATGGTGGTAAAGTAACCGCTATTACAATGGGTCCACAGCGTGCATCAGATATCTTGAGAGAGTGCCTGTATATGGGCGCCGACCAAGTGTTTTTGATAAGCGATAGGAAATTTGCAGGTGCTGATACTTTAGCTACGTCGTATGTTTTAAGCGAAGCTATCAAAAAAATTGGTGAGTTTCATTTTGTGTTTGCAGGCCGTCAAGCAATTGATGGTGATACGGCACAAGTGGGACCACAAACAGCAGAAAAATTAGGCATTCCTCAAATCACTTATGCTGAAGAAATACTTGACTTAAGTGATTCTAAAATAACCGTTAAACGTAAAATCGATGGCGGGCAGGAAATTTTGCAAAGTCAAATACCTGTTCTAATTACAGTAATTAAAGATGCTGTTACTCCGCGTCCTTTTTCTGCAAAACGTGTTATGGCTTATAAGGGAGCAAAAGCATTACCCGACCTCGAAAAGATGGTAGAAGGTAATTCACTCCTTTATATGGATAAGCTTCTCGAAGAGTATAAAGAAAGAAATCTTTTTATTCCAACCTTAACAACCGACGACCTTGATGTAGAAGTTGAGCGTTGCGGCCTTTCCGGTTCACCAACAAAAGTTCATAATGTTGAGTCTGTTGTGCTTGCCTCAGGCAGTCACAAAAAAATTGAGCCCAATAAAGACGGACTCACTCAGCTGATAGTTGAACTTATGAACGATCATATAATAGGATAGGTGAACCATGGAAATCACGAATAAAGAAGTCTGGGTATTTATAGAGCAACGCAGCGGTGTTCCCGCAGATGTGAGCTTAGAGCTATTAAGTAAAGGCAGAAAGCTTGCTGATACACTTCAGGGTGAACTAAAAGCACTGATACTTGGGCATAATGTTCAAAGTATTGCGGAAAAAGCTTTTACGTATGGTGTGGATGAGGCAATTGTTATCGATGCTCTGGCACTTGAGCACTACAGAACCGCCCCTTACAGTAGATTGGTTTCAAACCTGATATTGGAAAGAAACCCAAGAATATTACTTTTTGGTGCAACGGTAATTGGTCGCGATCTTGCACCATACGTTGCTTCTAAAACAAAAAGCGGTTTAACAGCGGATTGTACAGATCTTAAAATTGAAGATGTGGTATATCTCAAAAAAAGCTACCCGCAACTTCTTCTACAAATTCGTCCAGCATTTGGTGGAAATATCATTGCTACGATTATCACTCCTGATACCGTTACCCAAATGGCTACGGTTCGCGAGGGCGTTATGGAGATGCATAAAGCAGACTCTCCAAAACCTTTTAAAGTGGAATCTATACCTTACGAGGCAGATCCCATTGATGAAATTGTCCAGATAATTGAACAACATCGTGAAGAAAATAAGGTTAACTTAAAGTCAGCCCCGATTATTGTTGCCGGTGGTTATGGACTTTCTACAAAGGATAATTTTAAACTTGTTAAAGAATTAGCTCATTTGCTTGGTGGTGAATTTGCCGGAAGTAGAGCAGCAGTAGATGCAGGGTTTGTTACTCCGGAACGACAGGTTGGTCAGACCGGTGTAACCGTTCGTCCCAAGCTGTATATTGCAATTGGCATATCGGGAGCTATACAACACAGAGCAGGCATGCAAGAATCTCAAAAGATTATTGCTATTAACAGTGACCCTGACGCTCCGATATTCTCCATAGCTCATTACGGTATTGTGGGTGATGCATCTGATGTATTACCTAAGCTCATCGAAGCATATAAAAATAAATTGAAATAGGTGACTATATGCCCAACTACTTTTTAGATAATCAGGATATTCAATTCCATTTTAATAATTTCGATTTACGTGAAATTGTAGAAATACAAGAGCACGAATACACCGAAGCCCAACACTATCCGCATGCGCCTATCAATTATGAAGATGCTATGGAAAATTACAAAAAAGTGCTTGAGGTTGTTGGTGATATTGCCGGTAACGGTATTGCCGAACGTTCTTCGGGTGTTGATGAGGAGGGTGCCCATTTTTCAGATGGTAAAGTTCAATACGCCTCCGGTACGATGAAAAATCTTGAAGAACTTTCCAAAGCCGACCTTATGGGAATGATCTTACCTCGAAAATATGGTGGATTAAATTTTCCATTTTGTGTGTACATCACAGCCATCGAAGTAGTATCTCGCGCAGATGCATCGTTGATGAACATTTTTGGTTTGCAAGATATTGCGGATACTATAAGAAAGTTTGGCAATGATGAACTGAAACAAGAGTTTTTGCCACGATTTTCAACCGGAGAACACACTGGTGCAATGGCTCTAACCGAACCGGACGCCGGAAGTGATTTACAAGCTGTTAAACTTACTGCTTACCAAAATGAAAAAGGTGAGTGGTTTTTAAGAGGAGTTAAACGCTTTATTACCAACGGTAACGGTGATGTGCTTGTTGTTCTTGCTCGTAGTGAAAGTGGTTCAAAAGATGCTCGAGGACTAAGCTTATTTGCTTGTTATGGCGATTCAACCGTGGTTGTTCGTCGTATCGAGAATAAACTCGGAATTCATGGTTCACCAACGTGCGAATTACAGTTTAATGATACTCCTGCCAAATTGGTAGGGGATAGAAGATTTGGACTTATTAAATACGTTCTCGACCTTATGTATCGGGCTCGTATGGGCGTTTCTGCACAAGCACTTGGTATCTCGCAAGAATCATACGAACAAGCCCTTAAATATGCAAAAGAGCGTGAGCAGTTTGGTAAAGCGATTTATAACATACCGGTTGTAACCAATATGCTTATGGAGATGCGAACCACACTTGAAAGCAATCGTACTTTGCTTTATAGCACGGCAAAATATGTTGATTTGAAGGAAAATTATGAAGAGCTTATTGCTCGTCTTAAAAAAGAGGGTAAACCCTTCTCAGAGGTTAACGATAAATTGAAGCGTGTTACCAAGATTGCAAATCTTTTAACACCTATGACTAAATATGTACTCACCGAATCAGCTAATAAAATAGCTTACGATGCACTTCAAATTCATGGTGGCACCGGCTATATGAAAGAGTTTAAGGTGGAACGTCTTGTTCGTGATGCTCGTATTACTAACATCTACGAAGGTACATCGCAACTACAGGTTGTAGCAGCCTCCGGAGGCGTTATTAACGATGTATTATCAGAGTACTTTAACGAATGCGAGAAAAAAGATTATCCTGCCGGATTGCAAAGGCTCGCTAATTTCCTAAAAGAGATACGCGGGTTGTTTAACGATAGCTTAAAGTATGTACTCGATAAAAAAGATTCAACTTTTCAGGAAGTTGCTTCAAAAGATTTAGTTGAGTTATACTCTTACGTTTACACCGGTTACTTATTACTCAACGAAGCATTAAAAGATCAGAGAAAAGTGTTTATTGCCAACCGTTTTATTGTAAATGCAATATCTAATGCGCGCAAAAACGCTGAATCTATAAAAGATGAACTTTTTAATGATTTGTTACATGCTGAGAAGATTCTTGTTTAATTCATTTGGAAAGGGAATACAATGAGTGAAAAATCAATGTATTATTATCAGATTTACGATGATCAAGAAGAAAACAACTTTATTAAATGTACTTTAGAGTATGATCGAATAATTGCTTTGTTAAAAGATTACGAGCGTGAACACGATGCATATCTTAATGAGGATTTTGTAAAGTTTCTACACGGACTTGATGAAGAAGCTGAAATAATCAAAATCGAAAAAATCTATTATTAATAATAGTAATTTTATTTAAGGCGCATATGACATGTAATTGTATGCGCCAATTAATTTTGGAGTAATTCATGAAAGCAGCACTTGATATCAGTATTTATCCACTCACTGAAAACTACAAGGCCGAAGTTCTTGCTTTTATT
>CALKUG010000290.1 GCA_937996765.1 uncultured Ignavibacteria bacterium | reverse complement strand
TTGCTCAATCTCAAAATTCCGGCGGAGAGGTTAAAGCAACTCGCATTGAAGATAGGATCTGATGTTCCGTTTTTTTTTATTCTACGTCCTCACTTTGGCAGTTCGCGCGGAGAAGTTTTAACACTCTTAAATTTTTCCTTAGGGAAACCATTGCTTATTGTAAATCCCGGCATTCACGTTTCCACAAAGTGGGCTTATGAACATTGCACCCCAACTCCCGCCCCATTTGACCTGCGTAAACTCGATGGATTTAATGGTAACGACATAGCCACATTAAACAATTATGTTCATAATGATTTTGAAGAAATTGTGTGCAAAAATTTCCAGCAGATAGCGGAATTGCGTTACGAGTTAAATAAATCACATGCTATTTATGTTTCAATGAGTGGAAGTGGCTCCACTTTTTTTGCGGTTTACAATGATGTGGCTACTGCAAAAAAAGCTTATGAACAGTTCAGTGGAAAATACTTTACCCACCTCGAAGGTGTTTAACTAACCACTGACTCAATAATTGAAACTTTTACTGTTTGGGCTGTTTCCATAGATACCATTGCTCCAAATGGCAAAGTAACCATATCCTTAATGTGACCGGAGGGGAAATCTGTAACAACCGGCACTTTAAGATCGCCTAAGTAATGATTAAATACTTCTTCCTTACTGAGTGTGGGTGTAGAAGGGTCAGATTCTGTACAATTTGTAAAAGCTCCCAAAATCACTCCGGCACAACGTGCAAAAATTCCTGCATTTTTCATTTGATTGAGCATTCTGTCAATTCGGTAGGGTGGTTCGCCAACATCTTCAAGGAAAATAATAGCATTATCCGGATTAGGGAAATAAGGAGTACCTAATAAGGCATTAAACAAAGCCATATTGCCTCCTATCAATCGCCCTTCAGCTGAACCCGGGACTAAAGCTTTTATCTCTACCCCATCAGGAAGAAGAACCTCACCAATACTCTGTGTAGATGTAATCGTTCTCCAAAAAGTATTTGTTGTAAAAGCTGAGATATCATTTACAAAATCAACCGCTCCCATGGGGCCTGCAAAGGTAACTAAGCCTGTTTGAGCTAAAATTGCTTGCTGCAGCGAAGTAATATCGCTGTAACCCACAAAAATTTTAGGATTTGTTTTAATAAGTTCAAAATCTAATTGGGAAATAAGTCTACCGGAACCATAGCCACCCCTCAGTGAGATAATAGCTTTTATTTCAGGATTTGCAAACATATTAAGCAAATCAGAAAGTCGTTCTGAGTCACTTCCGGCTAAATACCCATATTTTTTACCTACATTTGTACCAACGCTAATATTATAGCCAATACTTCGAAGGTAATTTTGTGCTTTTTCCACTCTTTCGAAGTCTTTTGGTGCTGATGCGGGAGTAATGAGTCCTATTACATCACCTTGTGTGAGCTGTTTTGGCTTGATGAGCTGAGGAATTGGTGTTAATTGCATGATTCAAATGCCCTATTTTTTCAGAAAATTGACTAAAGGGAGCGTTATAACTAAATTTAATTAAGCGTTAATAAAAAGTTAATAATCTGGTAACATTATAACAATATCTTGGGCTCTGAATTTTGTGAAAAGGTAACGAAAAAGGTAAATATCGATATGAACAAGAAAATTTTATTTATCGGTGGTTCTGTAAACCAAACTTCTCAGATGCATAAGATTTCAAAGTTTTTTGATGGGGATGACTGTTACTTTTCTCCATACTATGGTAGTGGTTATATTGATTTTTTTGCAAGTCGTGGTGTGCTTAACTTTTCTATTTTAGGAGGTAAGTTCCAACGCGACACCGTTGATTATTTAAAAGACAATGCACTAAATTTTGATTATAAGGGATTAAAACACAGCTACGATTTAGTTTTTACAGGATCGGACCTGATTGTACCAAATAACATCAAAAACAAAAAATTAATTCTTGTACAAGAAGGAATGACCGACCCTGAGAATTTTGCTTACTATTTAGTTAAATATCTTGGTTTACCCCGATATATTGCGAGCACTGCCACAAACGGTATGTCAGATTTATACGATAAATTCTGCGTCGCTTCAGAAGGTTATAAAGAGCACTTTATTCGTAAAGGTGCAAAAAAGGAAAAGATGGTTGTAACAGGAATTCCAAATTTTGACAACTGCTCTGAGTTTCTGAATAATGACTTACCACATAAGGACTATGTCTTAGTTGCCACATCTGATTCTCGTGAGACATTTAAATACGAAAACAGAATGAAATTTTTGGCCGAAGTAAAGGAAATGACAAGTGGCAAAAAAGTTATTTTCAAACTTCACCCCAACGAAAAAGTTGAACGTGCAACCGCTGAAATCAAATCCTTATTTCCTGAATCAATAGTTTATGCTAAAGCAAATACTAATCATTTAATTGCCAACTGCAATACCCTCATCACTCAATACTCATCTGTTGTATATGTTGGAATGGCTTTAGGAAAAGAAGTGCATTCTTATTTTGATTTAAATGAGTTGCGCAGAATGACGCCCATACAAAACGGTGGCGAATCAGCTGCCAACATTGCACGTGTTGGTAAGGAACTACTCGGACAACCTGCTGCAATCGGCTCTGTAAAGCACCCACAGCTCTCTTATGGTTCTTAGGAATCAGTAAAAATTAATTGAATGAATTTTTAATTTTGTTTTTCGAGGTTAATTGATTTCCCCAACAAATATTGTAACCGTTATTCAAGCTCGTATGAGTTCTTCCCGCCTTCCATATAAAGTTATGATGTCGTTACACGGTAAACCGCTGTTGTATCGTATATATGAAAGAGTTATCGCTGCAAAGCACTCCGGCACCGTTGTAATTGCTACAACCGAAAGTTCTGCCGATGAACCGATAGTTGAACTTTGTCAAAAAGAGAACATCCCTTTTTTCCGCGGGCACCCAACAGATTTGTTAGATAGACACTATCAAGTGGCAAAACTTTTTAATGCCGAGGCAGTTGTAAAAATCCCATCAGACTGCCCTTTAATTGATCCTCACGTAATAGATAAAGTACTTTTGCATTATTGCAACAACAAAGAGTACTTCGATTTTGTGAGCAATCTACATCCCTGCACCTACCCCGATGGAAATGATGTTGAAGTATTTTCTATGACCGCATTAGAAAAAGCATGGCGTGAAGCATCAAAAGATTACGAGCGTGAGCATACCACTCCCTATTTTTGGGAAAACGACCACTTATTTCGTATTGGCAACGTTTATTGGGAATCGGGGCTTGATTACTCTATGACTCATCGTTGGACCATTGATTACGAAGAAGATTACCTCTTTATCAAAACAGTTTATGATAAACTTTACTCCCCTACTCATCCGTTTTCACTTAACGATATTTTAATTTTGGTTGAAAACGACCCTGCTATTAAAGCTATAAATAACAAATATAATGGCGTCAACTGGTACCGACACCATATTGATGAATTAAAAACAATTAACGAATCCCAAACAAGGCGATTAGACAATGAATAACTTATCAGAAACAACCGTACAGGAATTACAATCCCGTGCCCTCGTTGTAAGAGAACACTGCATCAAAATGTCAACTGATGGGGGTTGCTTTTTAGGTGCTTCTCTCTCATGTGTTGATTTACTCAACTATCTCTATAGTGAATACTTAAATGTTTCAACAGAAAATCTCTCAGATCCAAATAGAGATTATTTGTTCCTTTCAAAAGGACATGATGTACCCGCACTCTATGGAGTTTTCGCTGAAAGGGGTTTTATTCCCCGCGAGAGATTACAAAATCATCTTAAAACGAATGATTCCATTTACTGGCACCCAAACAGGGCTATTCCTGGTGTTGAGTATCATAGCGGTTCATTAGGCCACTCACTTTCTGTAGCTATGGGCGTTTCAATGGATTGCAAACTCAAAGGACAAACAAATAAAATTGTTGTTGTTCTTGGCGATGGCGAGTGCAACGAAGGAAGTGTATGGGAAGGTCTGTTAGTGGCGGCGGCTCATAAACTTGATAACCTGGTTGTTGTTGTAGATCGCAATCAATTCCAAGCAAATATGAAAACCGAAGAACTTATTCCTCTTGAACCATTTGGCTCCAAGTTTGAAGCTTTTGGTTGGAATGTTTTAGGATGTGATGGACATTCTTATTCCGATTTACATTCAGCATTTTCCTCAATAAAACTCGGAGAAGGCAAGCCCACAGCGGTTATAGCCCAAACCGTGAGAGGAAAAGGACTACCATCGATAGAAAAAAGAGCCGACCGTTGGTTCTGTAATTTTTCACACGAAGAAGTGGATGCATTACTCAACGAGTTGCACACACAAGAAAAAGCAAATATTCAATCAGAAGTAATAATAGCACGATAATATGACTTACGAAGAACTTTTAGAATCCATGGTAGGCATAGACAAAAGAATTTTTGTTATGACCGCCGAAAACAGAGCTGCAATCCGAAATCTCCCCGGGAAAATTGGCGGCAATTTTATTGATACAGGTATAACTGAATCCACTTTAGTAGGAATGGCAGCAGGACTCGCACTTCGTGGTAATATCCCTGTTGCGCATGCCTTAGCAACATTTCTCACATTAAGAGCATTTGAATTTATTCGCGATGATGTGGGTATTCCTAATCTTCCCGTAAAATTGGTTGGAGCAGTACCCGGGTTCCTTTCCGATGGTAACGGTCCTACACATCAAGCAATTGAAGATATTTCGCTTATGCGCGGTATTCCCAATATGAACGTGTTTACTCCTGCTGATGAACAAGAGCTTTTGTTGGGACTACCACATATTATTCACTCCCCTGCCCCTTGGTACATTCGCTACAATGCAATGAAACCGATTTACGACCATAATAACACATTTGAAATTGGCAAAGCCGAAGTTGTTGCCGAGGGTAAAGATATAACACTTTTAGTGTATGGCTTTATGTTTTCTGAAACCCTGAAAGCAAAATCTATTTTAGAGAGCAAAGGGCTTTCAGTTGGTTTATTAAATATCAGAACTCCAAAGCCTATAGACAAAGATGCTGTTTTATTTAGTGCACTTTCATCTAAACTTTTGGTAACCATTGAAGACCACTTCTTAACCGGAGGTCTTTTTAGTATTGTTGCTGAATTGCTCACATTAAACAGAGTTGCAGCCAATGTATTACCTATAGCTCTCGAAGAGCGTTGGTTCAAACCTGCTACACTCCCCGCGGTATTAGAATACGAAGGTTTTACGGCTGAAGCAATAGCAGAAAAAGTATTTAACAAATTTCAATCACTGAACTAAGATTTGAGAAAATTATGAAAAATATTGTAGCAAACAACGCAGACTACCCGGATATAACAAAGTCGAAAGAGTTGTTACAACGCGCAGAAGGTTTAATTCCTGCCTACTCACAAACCCTCGCAAAAGGTCCCGGACAGTATGTTAAGGGCATTGCTCCTGTTTATGCAGCTAAAGGAAAAGGCACGCATATTTGGGACGTTGATGGTAATGAGTATTTAGATTACAACATGGCAATTGGGCCTCTTTCGCTTGGATATTGTTTTGAAGAAGTGGATAATGCGATTATTGATCAATTAAAAGATGGCATTACATTTTCATTGCCCCATGCCTTAGAGGTGGAAGTTGCTGAATTGATTAGGGAGGTTGTCCCCAATGCTGAATCGGTACGTTACAGCAAAACGGGAGCCGATGTAACCAGTGCAGCCGTACGCCTTTCTCGTGCGTTCACCGGAAGAAATAATGTTTTATGTTGCGGCTACCACGGCTGGCATGATTGGTATATTGCAGTTACAGACCGCAACAAAGGGATTCCTACAGTTGCCCAAGACCTTACATTCACCTTTAATTACAACGATATACAATCAGTAATTGACGCAATAGACGATGACACCGCTTGCGTTATTCTTGAGCCATTTGTATTTCAAAATCAAGAAGAAGATTTTTTGAAAAAACTCCGTGCTATCTGCGATGAAAAAGGTGTCTTACTTATTTTTGACGAAATGTGGACAGGTTTCAGAATTGCACTTGGCGGTGCACAAGAGTATTTTGGTGTACGTGCAGATTTAGCGGTATTCTCGAAAGCTATCGCAAACGGTATGCCTATATCAGTTATTACAGGTCGCAAAGACGTTATGCAATTACTTGAAAAAGAAGTGTTCTTTTTTACCACTTTTGGTGGCGAAGCACTTTCGCTTGCGGCCGCTAAAACTACTATCAATTTTATGAAAGAACATAATGTAGCTCAAGCTCTCAACGATAAAGGTGTACTCCTTAAAGAAGGATATAACGCTATCGCTGAAGAATTAGGAATCTCTTCTTACACATCTTGCTCCGGATATAATTGCAGAACTATCATCAGTTTTAACGCATCTGCAGGTAAC
>CALKUG010000289.1 GCA_937996765.1 uncultured Ignavibacteria bacterium | reverse complement strand
TTTAATGATACGTATATATAGCTCTTTGCAAAGTTATGCTTGGGAATTACCTTAAAAAGATGCTGATTCAAAATAGCTTTTCCTCTTTTCCACCAGTAAACATCAATATCCGCCGACCATGAGAATAATATATCATCATCATGGATGAAGTATTTCTCTTCAATTTTCTCTCCACTATTTCTGGGCGTTTTTGATTGAATCCCATTCTTCAATTCATTTATTTTAATTATGGGCATACCTAATGTATTCCAGTCTGATGGCTTAAAAGCATACCCATTAATAAAAGTTGCCGCATCTGAGAATGGTTTTCTCTCCCACCCTTCGGGGAGGCCGTTAACAAACTTGGTGGATTCGTGCCCCGGGAAACGGAAATTCACAAACCACTCCTTGTACAACAACTGAGCGGATTCCTCCAACAAACGAATACGCTTGCTGTTATTTTCTATCAAATCATCAAACGCTGAGAGTATCCCCGCTATTCGCCTCTGTGTCTCTATTGATTTTGGTGTAAGTATAGTTAAACTCGAAAAATTACTTTTACTTACATTCTCTCTTCCTGATGATGCTCCTGTATCAGCATTTTTTACTTTTGGAAGAATAAATTTTAATGCATAGAATATAAAGTTTTCATCATATCTATTTTTATCAGGAATCACCGCATTGATGGCTTGGTTCACAAAGCAATTGGAGTCTGTCATAGTAATTTTTTTACCAATGCTTCCTATAGTCACTACACAAGTTGTTTTGGGCGGGAGCATCGAATTTTTGTATTTTTTTGCTGCAATCTCAGAATATGTCTCTTCGGTGTTTCGAGTATATTTAGTGCTTATCTCAATATCAGTTGGTTTAATAAATTTGTAAACTCCGCCATAGAATGACTTATTTGATTTTGGAGGTGTGTTCCCTGTTATAACCCTACCAACACTTCCGATCGGGACTTCATCCCATTTCATAACCCTAATGCCTCAAAATTTTTAGAGATCTGTTCGGCAAGCTCGACTGCTTCATTATTGAGTTGCTGCAACTCCACTTTTATTTGAGTCATTCTCTCTACAAAATCAACGCCGTCATCTTCTTTGGGGGCAACACCCACATAACGCCCGGGGGTTAAACTGTAATCGTTCTCAGCAATCTCTTTCTTGCTCACTACCTTGCACAATCCCGGCACATCCACAAACTCGGCATCGGGGAATCGGCTTTGCAACCATTTAACCTGATGCAACATATACCCCGCCCGTTTGACAAATGTAGCGCTCTCGGCTTTAAGTTTTTCAAGATCTTTAATCATTTTTTTAACATCACCCGATTTAACAGCGGGTTTTTCGGTCTCGGCTATGGCACGCTCGGCAAATTCCGTAACCCCTTTGCACAAAAGCTCCGCACTATCGCGCAAGGATTTTACTACATCAAGTGCTGCATGGGCTGATTCGTAAGCGGTGTGTTGCGTTTTACTAATTTTGCTCACCGATAACCCTGCAGTACTACCAACGGCCTTTAACTCGGCTCTCTTTTTTTCGAGTGTACCCAACAATTTTTTACTTTCATCTGAAGTCTTTTTAAGCAATACCTTTGCTTCCCCACCCAACACAGGTGCAATACGTTCAACAGTGTTTGCAAGTGATTCAGCAGATTCAAACACTTGAGTATGGTTTACATCGAATTTGCTCATCGCATCCACAAACTCATCAAAATATCCCGAAACAGTTTCAACAAAAAGTGTGTTATTACCGCGATATAACTCAACAATAGCGGTTATGTTTTGCAACTGCTCGGGAGAAAAATCGTTTATTTTGCGAGTGACCACACGGAATATTCCGCGGGCATCCAACATCAAGGTGCGGTCTTTTTTTATCGCATCGCGTTCCTTTGCTCTGTCAAAAAACCATAGCGTACAAGGCAGTGAGCGCGTGTAAAAGAAGTTAGTACCAATGGCAATCATCACATCCACGGCACCAGTATTGATAATCATCTTGCGAATGTCTTTTTCAGTATGACCCGCATCCGAAGCAGAAGAAGCCATAACAAAACCTGCACGACCGTTTTCGTTCAGATATCCGTAGAAGTACTGAATCCATAAATAGTTGGCATTGTCATTTTTGGGGAGTAAACGGAATTCATTACCCGCCGCATCCTTACCCACCAACAACCGCGGATCCGACTTCACAAAATCACTACCCTTATCAACCAAATCCACATTAAACGGAGGATTAGCCATTACAAAATCGCATTTACCTGCAAGCGAGAAACGTTCCTCGTAGAAAGAATTTGCCTCAACAATTTCACCCTCAAGCCCGTGTACCCACAAGTTCATCTTAGCGATTTGAGTGTTCACAGTAGTTTTTTCCTGACCGTATATCGTAATACGCTGCGAAGGATCCAGACCCCTGCGTTCAATAAAATGGCCTGTTTGCACAAACATACCTGCCGAACCGCAAGCGGGATCTAAAATTTTACCATGATCGGGTTGGAGCACATTAACAATAGTTTTAACAAGTGATTCAGGAGTAAAAAACTCACCACCCTCTTGCGCACCCGTAGTAGCAAAAGCATTAAGGAAGTATTCGTAGATTTTACCAAATGCATCACCCTGAATGGAGCGAATAGCTTCGGAATCGAAATTACGCAACAAATCGCGCAGCAACGAATCCTGCAGAGCATCATAATTTTTAGGAAGCACACCCTTAAGTGCGGTGTATTTTTCTTCGATAGCGCGCATAGCATCATTAACCGCCCTGCCGATATTTTTACCCGAAGGCAAACTCACCAAAAAATCATAACGAGCAATATCAGGCAGAAAAATTGCCTTACGCGCAGTAAAATCATCCTCCGAAATCGGAAGCGGAGCGCGCCCCTTAACCACAGGCCTCGAAGCAACAATCTCTTTTTCCACCGCCACAAACTTATTATGAGCAAACCTCAAAAATATGATACCCAGAACAGGCATCACATACTCCGCCGCCGTCAATTTCGAGTTCGCCCTCAGCTGATCGGCCGCCTCCCACAAACTCCTCTCCACATCCGCAATAGAATACTGTAGCATAGTGTTTTCTTTATTTCCTTATTATTAACCACAAAGATATTAGAACATGCAAATAATTGCAAAAGAATTAATATTGATCAAAAAAAGGATCATAAAATATCCTCTTTTTTTCTTGTTTAATCATTTCCTTTGATTGCTCTATCCTTTCAAGCAAAGCAAACTTTATTTCATTATATTCGAAACTGAACTTATGCACAACAGCATAGAGTTGTTCAAACACCTTAAGATTTCTTTCTTCAATAATTTCATTTCCCCATCCTGACTGTATATGACTTGTCCAAAATATTTCATTAAAATCGGCGAGACTATGGTTTCTTGCAATATATACTGCAAAAGCTTGGGATAAATGTTCAGGATATCTCTCTCTAACAATATCAAAAAACATTGATTGGAAATGAGGATACGATGAAAAATCCTCTATCAGCTTAAATAAAAATTCAAGTGCTGTACGTTTTAGCTCATCTTTGATTCCAGAGAATATATTTAGAACCGGATTAACGACAGCAACATAAGCACTACCCGGGGCTAATAAGTTTAAGTAACTAATTATCAGCACATCATAGTTTGCTAAAGTCCAGATAAAAGACAATGGAATATCAATGCGGTTAATTATGGCCATTTTTTTTACGTCAAATGTTTTATTCATTAACTCCAAAAAGATGCTATCGTCTATCTCAATTAGCTTTTTGCATCCCTTTTTATCGTAATCAAAATGGTTATTAATCGTAAGTTGTTGAAAATAAGCTTCTTTAACAATTTCTATTGGAGCAACCCATTCACTACCGTAATGATAGAATATATATTCATGGAGATGTAACGATCCAGGTTTAGATTTGTTTTTCCTTATC
>CALKUG010000288.1 GCA_937996765.1 uncultured Ignavibacteria bacterium | reverse complement strand
TTTGTACTGAATTCGACCGTGACGGCAATATGTTCGTGATGGTTAAATCTGCAACAGAAGGTAACGTTGTAATGAAGTTTACCAAAACAGGTCAAGATCAATATACATACACAAGTAAAGCAACAGCAACTCTCAGTTCACCGGCAACCACCCAATTAGTTAATATGCGATTTGGATGGGGCGGTGATTTGTATGCAGTGAACGGAAGTAACAGAGCAGTTCTTGTTCTTGGTGCAAAAGGTACCTCAGCCTTAGCTTCTTTTACTACATCACTTGCAGGAATGACCTCTGCCCGTGATTTGGATTTCGATAGATTCGAAAACTTATGGGTTATTGGTAACTCAACGGTTATTTTCAGAGTTCGTAAAGATAAAACAACTAAATCGTATGCTTTCAATGCAAATCTCTACGGCGCCCATGTGTATAATGATTATCTCTATGTTGTTGGGTCACAAACTGTTGCAACAGTGGTAACTCAAAAAATATGGAGATTTAAAATTGATGCAACCACTCAAGATTTAGGTGCTGCAGAAGAGGTGTTTAACATAACAAGCAATTTACCTGCTACAGGCACAGCTAACTCGTTAACCATTGCTGAAGACGGAGAAATTATCCTTTCCGCCACGATTCCTTCTGCGGATGTTGATGGAGTTGCCTCAGCACTCTATCGTATTAGCGGTGGAGCTGCAAACAAAGTTTATGACGGTACGCTCGATAAAATCTCTGCCATCAACCTCACTTGGTCGCAAGGCGGAACAAAGGCATATTATGTTAGAGAAATCAAAACTCAGGCATCCGGCGAAACCGTGAAAGTTATTGCACCTCAGACTGTTGTATGGGTTGAACTCAGAAAATCAGGTTCAACTTATCACGGTAGAACGATTAATTAGAGTATGTGACTTAGTTCACAACTACATAAAATAAGTACTTGTTTCTTATTTAGATTTAAACGTATTTTTACTTATCGTTCTTTTTGGGAACAGAATAGTTCCCAAAAAGAACTTTTCATCAACAAAATCACAAAGGAATAAAATGAAGCAGTTCATTACATCTCTGCTCTTCGTAGCAGTTTTGGCAATGACCGGTTCTGCTCAGTGGGTTAATAAAGGTGTGTTTATGCCAAAATATAAGGGCGCAGACTCAACCTATAAATCCATTAACGGCTCCGGCTTGCACGGTATTGCTGTAGATCCTGACGGTAACGTTTGGTTCGCAGCTTACGGCAGCTCAACCTCTGGCGTTGACTCAGTGTTAAACGGCTTAGGTGGCTACACCAAAACAAGACAACTTTTTGTTGTTAAACCTGACGGTACACAAATGCCGTTTTCACCTATTAAAACAGTAACATTACCTGGTGGTGTTATTGATACTTTGTATGCTTCTAATACCACACGTGGTATTGGTTCTGACAAAGATGGTAATATTCTTTTTGCTACTTATGATATGATCTATCGCATAGATTATAAAACAGGTGCAGGCTTAGGAAAATTTATTCCTAAAACAGCTACCGCAGGTGTTCAACCTGAAGGTCTCGAAAGTGGCGAAATTATTACCGGTCACGTTGTTGGTGGCAATCCTATTCAATTATGGAATGCTGATTTAACCTTTAAAGAAATGCTTGTTGATACCTCAGTTGGTTTCTCAAGAGCTCTTGCTGGTTATTCAAATACCGACGCAACCAAAGATTTAACATTATTCTGGGCTGGTTATACCAACCATGCAATTTTCCAATACTATCGTGCTGATGACTTATCAAAAGTTGCCTTAGTAGATACCATTCTTAAAGGTTTTGATTCAGAGTCAGTTCAAATGGATCCTTTAACCAAAACCCTTTGGGCTTCTTCAGGTTCTAAAAATGATGCTCCTAACCGCTATCCTGGTGTAACTACTTCATACACAATAGGAACTTGGTATGAGTATGATCCCGGTACTAAAGCAATTGTTGACTCAATTAAATGGGACTTTGCTTTAGGTGGAGTTTTAGATTCTGCTAACACACGCCCTCGCGGTATTGCCTTCAATAAAGCAGGTAATATAGCTTACTTTGGTGTATTTGGTTCCGCTGCATATCCACAAGTTCAGTATGCTGAATATAGTGGTGCTGCAACAGCAACTGTTACATTCAATGCTAACATGACTGTTCAAATGAAAAAAGGTAACTTCAAAACCACCGACGAACTCTTTGTAAAAGGTG
>CALKUG010000287.1 GCA_937996765.1 uncultured Ignavibacteria bacterium | reverse complement strand
TTCCGGTAGATTTCGTTCTATTCAAACATCAATAAATATTTGCGACCAAAAGAATTTTAAATACCTATTACCCGAGGCTAAAAATAGAGGTTTAGGAGTTATTGCTAAAAGACCAATTGCAAATGCTTGTTGGACTTACGCAGAGCGACCGGTTGGCAATTATGCCGAAGTGTATTGGGAGCGGTTGAAAACCATGGCATTGGAATTAGGAGAGGATCCCTCGGATACAGCACTGCGTTTTACAGCTTATACTTGGGGTGTGGATTCATGTATTGTTGGTACCAATAAGGTTGAGCGTATTAAAGAAAATATGAAGAGTATAAAACGCGGACGTTTGCCCGAGGAAGTTGTGCAGTATATACGAGGAACATTTAATGAATTTGGAGATACTTGGCAAGGAGAGGTTTAACCCTCTCCTTCAAGCTTTAGCAAGTCTTAATGCTTTTTGAAATCTTTTATAATTTTGAGGATTTCGGTTTCGGTAATTCCTGAGGTACCATAACGAACCTCCTCAGTTTTCTTTTTGTTCTTGTTTTCGCCGGGTGTGTAAACAGAAAAATTTACCGGCGGATTTCCTGCACGAGCTCTAAGGCGGTCATCTATTTCAGTCATAAAAGAACTGTTTTGCACATTGCTTTGCATTGAGGAAACAGAAGTACCAATGGCTTGATTAATAGATGTGGTTTCAAATGCTAAATACTTAATGTTAATGAGGTGTTTAGCGGAAACATTCTCTGATACAATACTACCACCCCATGTTCCGGGTCCCAATGTAAATGATGGTAACAAAGCTGTTGTATAACCAACTCCACCCAGAGCAGAAACAGTATTTGCAACTATGCGGAATGCAGGTTTTTCAAGAGCAAATTTCATTATAATTTCTTGATTATTGGAATGTATCACCATTGTATGGCCAACGCCACCAAAGTTCAGTAGGTCGATACATTTATGACATCCATCAAGCCATCCGGCTGCTTCATACCAAGCAAGTACAGGTGAGAGTTTTTCGCGCGAAAGTGGCTCTGATTTACCTATTTCACTGCACTCGACAATCAAAACACGAACGGTATCAGCAACTTTAAAACCTGATTTTTCTGCAATAAACTGGGCAGACTGTCCAACAATCGCAGGATTAAGATGCCCCTCGGGGAACATCGTTTTTTCAAGTTTTGCTTTTTCCTCTGAGTTCACAAAGTATCCACCTTGCTTCAATGCTTCAGCGCGTACCTGAGCTGCAATCGGTTTATCAACAATTATAGCTTGTTCGGAGGAACAAAGTGTTCCATTGTCAAATGTAGTACCGTATAAAATATCAGCTACCGCCTTTTTTATGTTTGCCGATTGCTCAATAAATGCGGGTACATTACCAGAGCCAACACCGTATGCGGGAGTGCCACTGCTGTATGCGGATTTCACCATTGGGGTTGAGCCCGTTGCCAAGATAACTGCAATATTTTTATCTTTCATAAGTGCTTGAGTTCCCTCTATGGTGGGCATCGTCATGCACTGTATTAATCCACGTGGGGCTCCCGCTTTTTCAGCTGCTTGAGCCATAATCCTCAGTGCTTCAATAGTGCAATTAGTTGTACGAGGGTGAGGGGAAGCTACAATTGCATTTCTGCCTTTTAAGGAGATTATTGCCTTAAACATTGCAGTTGATGTTGGATTGGTTGAAGGAATAAGCGCTGCAACAACACCCATGGGCTCCGCAATCTTTAAAAGCTTACCTTGTTGTTCTGTCTCTATAACTCCAACTGTCTTTAAATCTTTAATAGATTCATATACATTCTTAGTTGCAAACTTATTTTTTGTAACCTTATCTTGCCATTTACCAAATCCACTTTCCTCGGCAGCCATTTTAGCAAGCTGTTCGGCTGCAGCGTAACCGGCTTCGTACATTGCCTTAACAATGGCATCTACCTGATTTTGTGTATAGTGTTTAAATTCTTTTTGTGCTTCTTTTGCCTGAAGAGCTAATGAGCGAGCTTCTTGAGCAGAAAGCAAATCCTTGTCCAATTGCATTACAATACCTAAAGTTTTAACTGTAACAAATATAATTACATAAACCCGCAAAGAAAAAACGTTTCATAAAGAGTAATAAAGAAGTGAAAAAAGAGGAGTGAAGTGTTTCTGGCTTTTAGAAGAGTAAAGAAAGTCTTGCAGCACCGACAAAAACCTTGTAAATCGGGCTGTTTTTGAACATGTCTACCAGATGATCAGCGATTGATGAAAAATTAATTAGATCGGAAGGGAAGCCAGCATTTACTAAATAACTGAAGTAAACTACTGTTAGTGTAATAAGTGCGAGTATCCAAATTGTACGATTTTTCTTATTCATAGGCTATTTCATCAGTTCTCTGAGTTTTTGATATCCCTGTCGGCTGATAGGAAGCTTGTCGCCCGAATGTAATACACAAATGTAGCTGTCTTTTTCAACAAGTTGAATTTGTCTGATCGCCAAAAATCGCACTATAAATGAGCGGTGAATACGAACAAATTCTTTTTCATCTAAATGAGATTCGTAGTAACTCATTGTTTCTTTTTTGAGAAATTTTCCTTCGGTACAAACAATTTGTACATAATCATCTGAAGCTTCAAGAAAATGAATATGATCAACCGGTATTATTTTTACGGATTGTTTATCCTTTATCACGATTCTGCTTAATAAAGTTTCTGTTTCTTTTTGATAAGTTTTTACCACCTGTTTTACCGCTGCAGATTCCTTCCCTGTTGCCAATAAAGAAAGACCTTTCATAAAAGCCTGGCTAAATCGATCGAACGAATAGGGTTTAAGGAGGTAGTCGGCCGCATTAATTTCAAACGCTTTAACTGCAAATTCATCGTAAGCTGTTGAAAATATAATAACCGGTAATTCGTCAATTAATTCCAAGGTCTCAAATCCTGTTAATTTTGGCATCTGCACATCGAGAATCACCATTTCGAACGTATGTTTTGAGATGAGTTTTACTGCTTCAAAACCATTTGAAGCGGTTTGAACCTCGATTGATATTCCCTCGCGCTCGGCTATTTTTTCAACATATTCACTCATAAGTGAAATAGCAGGGTATTCATCATCAACTAAAAGTAGCGAAATCGTTTTGTTATCCATTGGTGGTTTCTCTTGGAATTATTAGACTGACGGAAAACAATTTTGGTTGCTTCGATATTTTTATAGAAGCAGAATCACCGTAAATTAGTCGTAAACGGTTCTCAATATTTTTTAGTCCAACTCCTGCTCCCGGTTTAGAAAACTCTTCAGATTCAATGGTATTAGTTAAAGTGATTTTTAAATCATTATTTACCGGCGAAACAACTAACTCAATAGTTACAGATTCAAGTGCATCATATACCCCATGCTTAACAGCATTTTCAAATAGCGGTTGCAAAATCATAATCGGCATAAGAAAATCGTTACAATTCACGTTTACATTTTGCACATAGTTAATTTTATCATAAAAACGAATTTTCTCAATAGCCAAGTAACGTTCAACTTGAATAAGCTCTTCGCAAAGCGGAATCTTTACAGATTTAGTTTTAAGTGAATATCTTAAAAATTCTGCAAGTTGCACAATCATATCGCGTGCACGTGTGGGTTCCTTACCTATAAGCGATGCGAGTGAATTGAGTCCGTTAAACAGAAAATGCGGATTGAGTTGTAGTTTGAGTGACTCAAGTTCGGTTTGAGTGACAGCTTCTCTAAGTTCAGCACTTCTTGCTGTCTCTTTACTGTAATCACGGTAAAATTGGAAAAGATAGTTTTGAACGGTTACAAACAGATAGAGAACTACCAAACCAAATGTTCTTGGAGGAACAGAGCTTGAAAAAAAGTCAGGGTTTTGTTCCTGAACAACATAGTACCCAAAGTAAGAGAAAAGATTCCAAAAAAATGCTAATACAAATGCCGAAGCTATGTGCAAAGAAAAAAACGGGATGCTGTTTTTTATAGAAAATTGTAAAAGGCGAGCTTGAACTGCACTGCTTCCATTTATTGCTAAAACAAAAAATAAAAGAAGTACTAATTCGATTGCAACTTCAGTGGTTGTTAGAAATCCATAGTAGAAAAGAAGTGAAAGTCCTGTTACAATCAGGACTCCCATTTCTGTAACAATTACTAAAGTAAGTTTCATTTGTTTGTTTTCTTTAAAGGATTAAACGTACTTTATCTCGCCACCACCAAAAAGAACAAGTCCTTTAATAATCAGAGTTCGGCTTGTATCTATAGGGTGATCATGATATTTACGTTTGTGTGAAAATCCGCCAAAAATCGGAATAACATCTACACGTATATTCCAAGAATTAGGCACTAAGATTTCACCACCGCCAAAGATAAAAAGAACATCTAATACCGAGTCGCCTTCGGCCAGTGTTGATTCACGCAAATCAATCTCTGAACCTCCAAATATTGCGGTAATGGAGCCGCCCTTAAAAGAAGTGCTGGAATACCGTTTCTCACCACCACCAAAGATGGCAAAATCTTCAATTTTATCGGTATCAATGGTGTTTTCGTGTTTGTTTTGGGCATAAAATCCGCGTTCTTTTTTACGAGTACGCATAAGAATAACCAAACCCAAACCAATGAGAATAGCAGGGAAAATATAGTTACTTAAATCGAATCCTAAAGAATTAATTAATCCAAAAGTACCGATTGCAATAAATATAACACCGGGAGTCTTTTTTGATGAATTGATAAAGATGAGCAATCCAATCATAATAAATATGTTGTGCCAAGCAAAAAAGTTAATATCAAGATTAAAAAATGGTTGTATTGCTGTATTTGCGAGCATCAATATGCCTATTACAATTACAAACAGACCTATTACTACTCTTCCGCGCTTTCCGTCTTCTGAGTTTTTCATAACGTTACCTTTGTTTAACTTATTATAATTAAAAAACTTACGGATGAAACATACAGAGGAGCTTACGGAACTCAAATAAAAAATCGGTGAATCTACGAAACAAATCGGTAAAAAGAGGTGTTGTTAATAAGTACTACGTAGCACCACGTAACTTTTGTCGGTATTTAAACAATTTAAAGTTGTTTGTCAAGTATTGACATTACATTAGATGAAAATTTAATATAGCCTTATTACAGAGATTTAATTTGCTAATCGTTGGTAAAACTTGTAGTTTAGAAAACCTTTCCTGCGATTTATTAAGTGGTTATGAATCGTGACAGACAAAGCACACTTCTTACAGTAAACAATCGAAGCGAGCAAGCACTCGAGGTATTTCGAGTGAAAAGTCGGACTCCTACTGAAGCGCCGGAAGTAATTAAATTTAATTTATTTGTTAACCTATGAACTGAGTTAAGGAGTACAATGAACATAGAGCGACATTTTACCAAGCCGGGGGAAAATGCATACGCAACAATACCTTTCGAAAAAAGAACATCCGAGATTAGAAACCCTGACGGCTCAACAATTTTTAGAATGGAAGATGTATATGTCCCCGCGCACTGGTCGCAAGTTGCAGTGGACATTATTGCACAAAAGTATTTTAGAAAAGCGGGCGTTCCAAAACTATTAAAGAAACAAAATGAAGCTGGTGTTCCCGATTGGTTGCAATCATCGGAGCCTGACACCGAGAATTTAGACAAATTACCGATAAAAGAACAACATACACACGAGAACGATTCGCGTCAAGTTTTTCACCGTCTTGCGGGTACTTGGACATATTGGGGATGGAAAGCGGGTTATTTTAGTTCCGAAGAAGATGCGCGTACCTACTACGATGAAATGAGTTTTATGCTTGCCAACCAAATGGCTGCTCCTAACTCACCACAGTGGTTTAATACAGGTATTAATTGGGCTTATGGAATTACCGGTCCCTCACAAGGGCATTACTATGTAGATTACCAAACCGGTGAAATGGTTCGTTCAACCGATGCCTATACTCACCCACAACCTCACGCTTGCTTTATTCAATCGGTGAGTGATGATTTGGTGAACGATGGTGGCATCATGGATTTATGGGTTCGTGAAGCGCGCTTATTTAAATATGGTTCCGGTACCGGAACAAACTTTTCAAATGTTCGTGGTTCAAACGAATCACTTAGTGGTGGCGGAAAATCATCGGGATTAATGTCATTTTTGAAAATTGGTGATCGAGCAGCCGGTGCAATTAAATCCGGTGGAACAACTCGTCGTGCTGCTAAGATGGTTATACTCGAAGCAGATCATCCGGATATTGAAGAGTATATCAACTGGAAAGTTGTAGAAGAACAAAAAGTAGCTGCTTTGGTTACAGGTTCAAAATTACTTAACCGTCATTTAAATGGAATTATGGCCGCCTGCTATGCAGAGCATCCTGAAAACGATAGATTTAATCCAAGATTAAATCTAAAATTGCAAAAAGCAGTTATTGATGCTAAAAAGGCACTTGTGCCTATGAATTACATTGATAGAGTAATTCAGTTAGCTAAAATGGGCTACAAAGAAATTGAGTTCCCTGAATACAATACCGATTGGAATTCAGAGGCTTACGCATCAGTATCGGGACAAAACTCCAACAATTCCGTTCGTTTAACAAACGAATTTATGGAAGCAGTTTTGCACGATAGAGAATGGCATTTGTATCGCAGAACCGAAAAGAAAAAAGCTGCTCAAGAGGGTCGTGCACCTAAACCTTTAAAAACTTTACGTGCAACACATCTCTGGGATGAAATAGGTTTTGCAGCATGGACGAGTGCAGACCCCGGTTTGCAGTTTCACACAACAGTCAACGAGTGGCACACCTGCCCCGAAGATGGTGAGATTCGTGCTTCGAACCCATGTTCTGAATATATGTTCCTCGATAATACTGCCTGCAATCTTGCTTCAATGAATCTTATCAAGTTCTACGATGTAAAAGAACGTAAGTTTAATATTGATGCTTACAGACATGCAAGCAGATTGTGGACCATTACCCTTGAAATAAGTGTGTTAATGGCTCAATTCCCAAGTGTTGAAATAGCTCAATTGAGTTATCAATTCCGCACACTTGGCTTGGGCTATGCAAACTTAGGTACCTTACTTATGGTTCA
>CALKUG010000286.1 GCA_937996765.1 uncultured Ignavibacteria bacterium | reverse complement strand
TGGTTAAAAAGCCCAACCCCGTTGCAATTGCGGAATCAATAAAACACTTTTTTGAAATTCAGAACAAAACAAACTTTACTGAAGAGATTGAGCTTTTTGTAAAGAATAATGGTTTTAACACTATTAACGAAACCTTTAACACAATACTCAAACAAACACATTAAGTCAGGAATACAGACTTTTGATATTAAAAACTGATTGTAGATTTTATCGCGGAGATCGCCCTTGTGCTCCGAATAAACAGTTTGGTATTGTATGCACCGAGTGTACGCACTACGCACCAATAGAACATAAAACTCTTGTTATTAAACTGGATGCCGTTGGGGATGTTCTGCGTTCCACTTCGATTTTAGGTGCTATAAAAAAAGAGCTACCTACAACATCTATTACTTGGGTTACCCGAAGCAATGCACTTGCCATATTTGCCAACAACCCCAATGTAGATAATCTTCTTGCATTTGAATCTCCCGAAACATTTCAAACACTTCTTGCACAAGAGTACGATTTACTTATCCATGCCGATGCTTCGCCTACAAGTGCACCCTTGGCTTCGTTAATAAAAGCTAAAACTAAGCGTGGCTTTGGTTTAAGCATTAAAGGCAAAGTAGTTCCATTTACCCCGGAAGCCGAATACTGGTTGGAGATGGGTGTATTTGATGCAGTTAAAAAAGCAAATACTCTCACGTATCAGGAGATTATGCATAACATTGCTGGATTCCCTTATGAGCAATCCCCTATTCAAATCTATCTTTCCGAAGCAGAGAAAAAAACTACTCAGCAATTCTTAAATAAGATAGATACAACCAAAATTGTTATCGGACTCAATACCGGTGCCGGTACAAAATGGGAATTAAAACAATGGACTTTCGCCGGTTACTCTGACTTGATAAAACGGCTTTTGGAATTCCCCAATGTTGAAGTTGTGCTCTACGGCGGCGAAGATGAACGTGAAAGAAACCAACAACTAAAATCTCAGTATCCACAGGTTCACGATACCGGAACCGAAAATAATTTGCGTGGCTTTTTTGCGCTTATCGATGCATGTGATATTCTTGTTACAGGCGACACAATGGCTCTGCATGCTGCAGCTGCTTTGCAGAAGTATGTTGTATGTTTATTTGGGCCTACTTCTTCCAATGAGATTGAAGATTACGGTTTAATAACCAAAGTTCTCCCTGAGTTAGATTGTTTAGTTTGCTACAAACCAAAATGTGATTTTAAGCCCAATTGTATGGAGTCTATTTCAACAGAAGTTGTACTTGCGGCGATAACAGAACTTATGCAAAAGATTGACAAAAAGTAGCCGATATTTTTTTCTAAAAATTAGATAATTCGGTCGCTTTTGGGTCCGCCCATCAACCTACCCAGAAATGAAAGTTCCTCTGTTTCTTCAAAAATCATTTTCAGCACAACAAGTAATGGAATAGCCAACAACATTCCTGCTATACCCCAAATGTAACCCCAGAATACGAGTCCCGCCATGGCGGTAATAGTATTTAGGTTAAGTTTGCTTCCCATCATTATTGGCTCCAAAACATTTCCGGTTATTTGTTGTATTGCTAACAGTATCAGGAAAAACACCACCAATGTTCCTGTTGAGTCGAATATCACAAAGCCCATAATTGTGGGTAAAAATATAGCTAACAATGAGCCGATAAACGGAATAAAGTGAAGTATAAAAGTTATAAATCCCCACAAAAAAGCAAATTTTACGTCCATTATTACGCAGGTAAGTGCAACTAATAAACCGGTAATAAAACTGATTACTGTTTTCATTACAACATATGAGTGCACAGTTTTTTGAATTCTTTCGTAAGAATTAACCAAAGTTTTTCCCTTTGCATCACCACCAACATAGTTGAAATAAGATTTATAATCAGGCAGAGTATAGAGGAAGATCACAAAATAAAACAGGAACATAAAAAATTCGGTTAAGAAATGTGTGGTTGATGTAACCAACGAATTTGCAATACTCTGTATATTACCAACCGAGAACATACCTGCAACTAAAGTATTAAATTCAATTTTTTTTCCGGTTAATGAATGTAAGCCTAAAGCAAGATGTTCAAAACCAAAAACAAGTTTTGCGTTCAATTGATTAAACAATAATTCACTATCATTAATGAGCTCGCCCATTGAGGCAGAAAGTATAAGAAAGATAAGCATTCCTATTGCACCGGTAATAATGGTTATGCTTGGAACTATAAATACTTTTGTGTATTTATTTCTTGCCATAAACAATACAATAGGCTGGAATAGCATTGCCATCAAACCGGCAAAAACTAAGGGGATTATTAAATCGGCAAAAAATGACAGCAAGGTGAACAATACCACCATAAAAAAGAAAAATACAATTTTTCGAACTAATGCATCCATAAATACTTTTTTGTTATCAATTCATATAAAAATAGCTGTTCTAAATCTTTAGAAATCTTAGCGTAAACATATAAAAAAATTGGGATTGAGGAACAGGATAAAACAAAAGCAGCTCAATTTTGTACTTTGTGGTTTAAAATACGTTTTTAGAGCTGCTATCATTTTAAGAGAAAAGGGAAATATATTTAAAAGACTATCTTCTTTACTACATTTTTTGGCCCACCCATTAATCTGCCCAAAAAGGAAAGGTCTTCAGTTTCTTCAAAAATCATTTTCAACACAACCAGTAACGGAATAGCTAGCAGCATTCCGGCAACACCCCAAATCGATCCCCAGAAAACGAGTCCTGCCATGGCTGTTATGGTGTTAAGATTTAATTGATTCCCCATGAGAACGGGTTCTAAAATATTTCCGGTTATTTGTTGAATTGCAAATAGAATCAAGAAAAATACAAATAATGTTCCGGTTGAGTCGAAAACAACAAAGCCCATTGCTGTAGGTAATAATATTGCAAACAATGAGCCAATAAACGGTATAAAGTCAAGAATAAACACTATAAATCCCCATAAAAAAGCAAATTGAACATCCATAATAATGCAGGTCAACCAAACCAAAAAACCTGTAGCGAAGGCGATAATTGTTTTCATTACTACGTAAGATTGAACCGTTTTCTGAATTTTTTCGTAAGCAGAAATCAATGTTTTTCCACGAGAATCACCGCCAACATAGAGGAGATAAGATTTGTATTCGGGTAATGTATAAAGGAAAATAACAAAATAGAAAAGAAACATAAAAAACGCAGTTAAATAGTGCGTGGTCGAAGTTACTAAGTAGTTTGCAATACTTTGAATATTGCCTGCTGAAAGCATACTGAGTGCTATGGTACTGAGTTCAACTTTGCTTCCGGTAATTGATTGTATCCAGAGTGATAATTCCTGAAACACAAAAAATAATTTTGTATTTAATCTATCGTAGAGGTAATCACTCTCACTAATAAATCCTCCCATTGAGGCAGAAAGTATCAAAAATATAATCATCCCAATTGCAGCTGTAATAATTGTTATACTCGGTACAATCAAAACCTTAGTGTATTTATTTTTTGCCATATACAGTACAATGGGTTGAAATAACATTGCCATCAAACCGGCAAAAACTAAGGGGATTATTAAATCGGCAAAAAAAGAGAGTAACGAAAACAAACCCACCATAAAAAAGAAAATGACAATTTTTCGAACTAATGTATCCATAAATGCTTTTTATATTAAACTTTCAAAGGAAAAACCTCGATGATTGTTAAAACCCATGTCCATTTTGTAAAAATGACTTTTTTCATTGTTTAAATAACATTAACTTTCGCCAAGTAATCAAGAGATTTCCATTACAACATTCGACACCGCATTTATAGATAAATTCACCGAACACAACCCAGGTGTTTTGTACCAGTTTTATCGCCGCAAAAACGGCGAATCTGGGTTCTATTATGTCAGCTCAAACTGCAAAAATCTTTTTGGACTTACAGCTGCAGAAATTATTGAAAACAACCCCGATAACATCTACCTTCACCCCGATGATTTAGGTGCCTACATAGAAGCAATCAACATTGCTTGCAATCAAAGATCAGATTTTAATTATTCCGGAAGATTTATAATACGAGGCAAAGCAGTCTGGTGGAGAGCTAACAGTACTCCTGTTGAAGTCTCGGATGATGAAATTGTTTTTCACGGGGTGATAATTAACGAAACCGAATCAAGAGAGTATCAAGCTCGTTTGGAAATGTTAGAATCTGCACTTGGGGCAGCAGAAAATTCACTTCTTATCACCAATGAAGACGGCATAATTATATATGCCAACACGGCATTTTATAAACAGTGTGGTTATGCGGAGTCCGAACTACTTGGCAAAACTCCCCGTATTTTAAAATCAGGAATGCACGACAACGAATTTTACAAGGTTATGTGGCAAGATTTGTCACTTGGAAAAACCTGGCGTGGTGATGTAATCAACAGACGAAAAGATGGTAGTTTCTACATCGAAGATACAACCATAACTCCATTCAAAGATGCTAATGGCAAGACTACCAATTATTTTGCGGTTAAACAAGATATTACAAAACGGCATCAAGCTGAACGGATGGTTATTGAAAGCGAAGCTAAATTACAGCAATTAAATGCGAGTAAAGATAAATTCTTCTCGATTATTGGCCACGACTTACGAGCCCCTTTTACCGGAATATTAGGTCTTTCGGAATATCTCGCACAAGAAGCTGTTTCGCTCGATATTAAAACCATTTCGGAGCTTGCAGGTCAGCTTGCCAAAGCAAGTAAATCGGTTTATGAACTCTTAGAAAACTTACTGCAGTGGAGTCTTGTTCAAACCGGAAGTCTATTGCCACAAAAAGAGTATTTTGAGATTGGGAAAATAATCACTGCCGAAATTAACCTTTTGCGAGCGAGGCTTGTCGATAAAAAAATAACTATTAACAATACCGTACCACTTGGAGTTTTTGTTTTAGCAGACCCAAATATGATTGCTACTGTTGTGCGGAATCTACTTTCTAACGCATTAAAGTTCTCTTATCCTGAATCGACCATAGACATCTATCACACCTCTAACCAAGAAGATAATACTATTACCGTAAGAGATTATGGTGTGGGAATTCCCCCTCATATATCCGAGAAACTGTTTACCATTGATCGGGCCGCAACAGGAGTAGGGACAAAAAAAGAGAAAGGTACGGGATTAGGGTTAATTCTGGTTAAGGAATTTGTCGAGAGCAACGCAGGCAAAATTAATGTGGAATCGCAAGTTGGGGTAGGTACAAAAATGAGTTTTAGCTTACCTCGTTCTCACGAAAACTAAACTTGTTTTTGAAATACGTTTAAAATAAAAAAAGGAGGTTAAACCTCCTTTTTTATTAAAACCTGATAGGTTTATTTCTTCTCTTTGTAAATCACATGTTTTCTGAGAACAGGATCATACTTTTTAATCTCTATACGATTAGGTGTGTTTCTCTTGTTCTTCATTGTGGTGTACATATGAGGGCTCTCGGTGCTTACCAGCTTTACTATTTCTCTATTACCTTTAGCCATTGCAATTACTCCTTGGTCAAAATCTGTATTTTTGTGATTCCAAATATAGTGAGATTTTATTTAAAAGAAAAAATACCTTATGTTTTTTGAGATTATGGATATGGGAATTTCATTACATTTCGCAATGCAATTTTTGTTATTCTTATTAGTAATTCTGCCGCCACTACTGTACTATTATATTACAGGTAGGTGGTATGCCCCTAGCGTTTATCGGAGAAACTCAACAGTTTATTATCTGATATTCGGTGGAATCTTGGCGCCGCTACTCTCCATTGTACTTGTTGATTATGTATATCGACTATTCACACTCCCCGGTTCAATACGCTTTACCTTTTTTGATTACCGTGGTTTTGTTATTATTCCCTTTGTTGAGGAACTTGTAAGAGGAAGCTTACTTTTACTGCTCTTTTTAATTTTCAGAACTCGTGATGTAAAGGCAACAACCCTACTTGGCGGAGTATTTGGTGTGATGTTTGCCTCGGTTGAAAATTACTTTTATTTTGGTATTTATACCGGTTCCGAAAGTGGATACCCAAGTTTTGTAGTTCAGCGCTTGTTATTAACAACACCAATTCACATAGCGCTCTCAGCTATGCTTTCAGGACTTATAGCACTTATCTATGAGTACATTGTGCCTAAGCGTGAAGGAAATAATTCCGTTGGAGCAGTTACAAAACGGCTTTCTTTAGTTGCTTTCGCTATCATTTTTATTCAACATTTACATTTCTTGTGGAACTTCCACACACAAATAACTCCGATTTCTTTGGAATCCGTTGCTGTGTTTGTTGTGATAATGATTATATTCTTTGCACATCTAAAAAAATCAAAATCTTTAGATTCAGGAGAAAGAGTTTGAGTTCCAACATAAGAATGTATATTACACCCGGGCGGCCCATATTCAACCCGGATGTTGTGTTTCCTTTTGCTCCATTAAATCAACAATATACGTCCTTACTTTCCCTTGCCTTTTTGCTAACACTATTAGAAAATACCACTTTAATTGATGTTAAGCCCGAGCCAATAGTTCTGTTGGATTCTCTTGATGAGCATTATATACCGGACTCACTGCGTAACTTTTCTGTTCCGCATAGCATCAGTTTTATCAACACTTCAATAATTTCAGAGGAATTGGCTACCAAATACGGTAATCATGCTCAAGAAGGTATTCGATATATTTTTGCGCGTTCAACCGCATACGGGGTTGTACCAAAGCAATGGAATAAAGTGTTTGACCTACTACTGCTGGATGAACAACTCATATTGCCACTACTTTCAGAAGAACTTTCTGTAATTGGCTTAGGTCTTAATTCCTTTGTTCGGGATATTGATTTTTCTTTTTTATCTCTCTCACTACCTTATAATGATTTTCTCCCTAAAATTTGCAAATCCGATGGTCATCTGATAACTAAAAAATATGGACACTCATTAGATTCTACCGAAGACTTTCGTAATCTTTACAAGTTTTTATCATCAAAAGAGAGCATTCCTTACTGTAGTAAGGAAATGCACGAACGATTCACTGAAGTATTTATAGAGTATAAGGATGTTCTGCAATGAGTATAGGTCTTTATGGCGGAGCATTCGACCCTCCGCACAATGGTCATTTAATAGATATACAGTATGTATTAGAGAAGCGAAGCCTCGATTCGATAATTTTAATGCCTGCACACATTTCGCCTCTTAAAGCCTCGGCCGCAGCTACAGGAAAGCAACGTACCGCCATGATGCAACTTGCTTTTGGATGGTTACCGGAATTTACCATATCTGAATATGAGTTACAAAATAGTATGATATCCTATACTATTGATACACTCAATTATTTAAAAGAGCATCAGAGTTCAATTGAACTAATTGTTGGTTACGATAATTACCTCTCTTTTCACCGATGGAAAGACTTTGAGGCAATATTATCAATGGTAACTCTTGTTGTGATGCGCAGACCTCCGTTCAGCGACAGAAACAACAATTTACCTTCTCACGATTCGATAGTTTTTTTGGATACACCACTGATTGAAATAAGTTCAACCGAAATTAGGGAAAGAGTGAAGGCAGGTTTATCTATTAAAGGATACACCACTGATGCGGTTATTGACTACATACGTAAAAACGGACTCTATGCATGACCACTCGTTTTATGCAATTAATAGCCGAGTTGCATAATGGAAATCAACGTGCAATTGCACGTACTATCTCTTTGGTTGAAAATAACTCCGAACATGCATCAGCAATAATTGATACCATTGCAAAATCAACGGGTAATGCACAACGTGTTGGAATAACAGGCCCTCCCGGTGCAGGAAAAAGCACACTCACCTTACAAATCACAAAACACTTTTTGAGCATGGACTTAAAAGTGGGGGTAATTGCCGTTGACCCAACAAGTCCTTTTACCGGCGGTGCGGTGTTGGGCGATAGAATTAGAATGCAGGAGTTATACGGAAATCCCAATGTTTTTATTCGCAGTATGGCCACTCGTGGTTCGCTTGGTGGACTTGCTGAAAAAACCATTGATGCAGCTGACATTTTGGATGCAGCGGGTTACGACATTATTCTCATCGAAACAGTTGGTGTGGGCCAATCAGAGCTCGATATTCTCTACACTGCTGATACAGTAGTGGTTACTATTGTACCTGAATCGGGTGACGGCATACAAGCCATTAAAGCGGGATTAATGGAAATAGCAGATATTTTTGTTGTTAATAAAGCCGATCGCCCAAAAGCTCAATCCTCCGTTGAAGCTTTAAAAGCTATGCTCGGCTTGAGGCAGCACGATGAAAATACTATCTTCCCTCCTATTCTATCTACTGTGGCATCAGAGAATAAGCACTGCGATTTAGTAGCTACTGAAATAATAGAACACCATAAGCGTCAAAAATCATCCGGTGTTTTGGCCAAAAAAAGGAATGAAAAACTTGCGCATCGTATAACCGGCATTGTTATCAACTCTTTAGTTCAAAAAGCTAAAGAACGCGCTATACATTGTATTGAAACCCACGATCCAACCGCCGGCAGTATAGCACCGTACTCCAAAGCGGCTGATTTATTAAAAATTATTTCGGAAGAGCAACTCGGTTGATAAATTATTAACGATTTTCCTCTTCTTCAGTTTCATCATTATCTTCGTCATCATCGTCTTCTTCATCCTCATCGTCAGAGGAATCAACATCACTAAAAATTTCGTTTATTGTGTTTTCATCATTCGGTTCAGAATCATCTTTTTTTGGTTTGCGTTTGGGAGTGCTTGTTTCATCATCAAGTTTAATAAAATAATCACTTAAACGCGTTTCCTCGTCCGAAATGATTTTCTCCTCAGCATCCTCTGAATCATCATCATTTGGCTCTTTCCCAAAGCGTCTGAGCATATCTCTGAAAAAATCGGGTTCATCGTCTTCATCATCATCGGTGAAATCAAAAAAATCGGCTCTCCCTCTATCGCCGCCCTCGTCACCCTCCGAGTTTCCGTTTTCATCATCAAACTCTGCAAAAGGGTCGTCATCTTCACGAAAGCGTTCATAATCTTGTTTGTCGTGAAAAATCAACCTATCATAATCTCTACCTTCGCCAATATCTCTATGGGGTTTATTTAAATCTAAAAGGATTGTATTTCTGAATCTTTCTAAATCATCGGGACTTGGTAAGTCTTCAGTAGTAAATTCAATTTCATCAAGAGGAGCATATTTTTCCTCTGAATGTGTGCTAAAGTGAAATTCACTCCCCGGCTCCTGAGCGGTTTCGAACATCAACTTCATTTTTGTAAAAAACGCATTAGTATCCCACCTGCGATACTGCCAATGATACTGCCTTAAATCATAATCAGGAATTGAATTATCAAAAACAAACATATCAGAATGGTCATCAAGAACTTTGTGGAAAAGCTCCGATTGCCTATTGAGGTCCTGTATGTTCTCTCTAAAAATTATTTTAATGTGCTTAAATAAGGTGTTTGCAGCCAGATGAAAAGTTTTACCCATTCCAATGTATTGCGAACGCAAAAGTTCGCCTAATGATGTAGCGTGCGCACATTTGTCGGAGCAAGGTATAAACCCAACGGTAAACATAGATGAATAAAAATCTTTATACGAAGCTATATCCATGCCCATAATCATGGAGCCAAAATGCTGATAGTATTGTGAGTATCCCGAATCAGTAAGCTCAATTACCTTTTGATATTGTTCAATGCAGCATTGCGGATAGCCAAGAAGATTACCAATTGAATCCGCAGCAAATAAACGGGCTTCTTTACAACCGTTGGTGCGATAAATATCCTCATACCCCGATTGAATGGTGGAAGCAATTTCGTACAACAATTTATCACGTGAGAAAAGAATGTGCATTTCTGCTTCAATTATCTCATCATTTGCCATGGGAAGTGTAATAATTGCAGTATATACGCCAAAATGCAATAATAAGGTCTCAGCTAAGTTATCTGCTGATGCAAAAAATTTACTGAATGCAATACTTTCTTCGTTCTTTAAATCTTGTGTTACTGAAGTTACATTCCTAAACCCCATAGCGGCAGGAATAATAGCATCCAACATCATCTGATAGGTGATACCTTCAACAGCAAATGAAAACAAAAAGGCGTTAACCTCTTCAAAGTGTGCGTTTTTAATAGCGAGTTTAGAGGGATCTTTTGGTACTTTCGAATAGTCAATTGAGCTTGGGGGCGTTAAATAGCTTAACTTTCGCGCCATCTGCAAAAACAAGGAGAGGAACTTATCATTCTCTCCTTGAGTAATAAATGCCAATAGCGAGTAATTTACAAAACAAGAAACAGCATCTGGCAATCGCACAGCGTTGAACAAATGATTAAATTTCTCGTACTTTTTGTTCCTTAAAAGATCCAACACTGCTTCAGAATAGGAGACGGGATTAAAATATAACAAATTCACTTTGGCTATAGATTTGTTTTGATTTGCTTCCTGAGTGTATCCGGCACTTCTTAAACCGTGTATATAGCGTTCTCTTATTCTTCCATCAAGCCGAATTACCGCCTTAAAAAAATAATGAACTTTTCGTATATCGTCTCTCTCGTAAATAAACTCAAGAATTTCCTCTATAAGACTCAATTTTCTTGGGTCATAATAGGAATTCAAAGTACTCAGCATTCTGAAGTTATAAATGGTATTAGGGTGTATCCCTTCCACTTCCTCGTATGGTGGAATTGGATTAAATAACACTAAGTTCTGAGCGATTTCATCAAACGCTTTCATGAAAGATTCTGAAAGCAGTACATTGGTTTCATAGGGTTCTAATTCATAACCTAACATGAGATTAGAATCGGGTAGGAGGTTTGCACTCTGATACAAAGGCATAGCATATACTTGAACCGTACCGTTGGAAGGATCCATTTGTTCTACGGTATGTTCAACAAACAATTCATTTGCACCGGGAGAGTAAAGTTTACTCTGCGGTAGAGGTAAACGGACAGCATAGGACTTTCCGTTCTTAAAAAACTTATACAGTTTTTTGTAATCTTCCTCATTTCTAATCACTATTGTTCGTTGCATCCCGGGGATGGCCGAATAATAAATGGGGAGCAAGGGGAATTGTTTTAATTCACTTTTCATTGTTGGTTAAGTACCCTCAGATTGTAGTTCTAAGATTATACTTCCAAGATAGATAATTACTGTTTTAATTGCAATCTTTCTCGTAACTTTGAGACTCAAATTTAATTGATTGACAACTAACAGTACATTTTATGCGTATTCTAAAATTTGGCGGTTCATCCGTCGGCGACGCAAAGAGAATTGCGTCCATCGTTGAAATATTAACCCCCTATTTTAAGGGTAAAGAGAACTTTGCAGTAGTTTTCTCTGCCATGAAAGGGGTAACCGATACACTTCTTAAACTTTCGCAGCTTGCCATCGAACCAAAATCCGACTACGAAAAAGTGATAAAATCACTCGAACAACTGCACTTTTCAACAGCGGAGCAGCTCGTAAAGGGTGAACATCTCGAAGAAATAAAAAAGGAATTACAAGTTCTTTTCGACGATCTCGAAGATGTTGTTCGTGGCATACATTTGATTAAGGAATGCACCCCCCGAACCAGAGATTTTATTATGAGTTTTGGCGAACGTCTCTCCAACTCCATTATTGCAAATACACTTCGTTTTCATGGCTTCAAGGCAGATTTTTGCGACTCCCGCAAACTCGTAATTACCGATGATCATTTTGGAAGTGCAAAAGTAAATTTCATTGAAACCAATAAACGTATCAGAGCACACTTTAAACAAGCTAAATCTGTACAAGTGGTAACAGGTTATATTGGCTCAACTTCAGGAAATGAAACTACAACTTTGGGACGTGGTGGCTCGGATTACACCGCCTCAATTCTTGGTGCAGCACTGAATGCTTCAGAAATTGAAATATGGACCGATGTAAACGGAATACTCACCGCAGACCCCAACAAAGTTGCTGATGCGTTTTCGTTAAAAGCGGTAACCTATGAGGAAGCAACCGAACTTTCACATTTTGGTGCTAAGGTTATTCATCCACCAACAATGTTACCTGCCGAACAAAAGAACATCAAAATTAGAATTAAAAACACCTTTAATCCTCAGTTCCAGGGAACCGTAATTATAGAACGTGAACCTATGGTAAGGTTCAACTTAAAGGGCATCTCTTCCGTAGATTCTATCTCATTTCTCCGCATAGAAGGTTCGGCTATGATTACCGTGGAAGGTATTAGTGCCCGGATATTTACAGCCCTTTCTACAAGTTCTATACGTCCCCTGCTTATAACTCAGGGCTCATCAGGACACAATATCTGTATAGCCGTTGCGCCCGAAAACCGTGAAAATGCGGTTAAAGCGATAAAAAAAGAGTTTAAATCAGAAATGCTCGAAGGTATCATCCAACCTATTGATGTGAAGGATAATCTTTCAGTTATTGCCGTGGTTGGCGAGGATATGCAAGATACACCGGGCGTAGCAGGTAAAGTATTTGCTGCACTTGGAAATGCAAAGGTTAATGTGCACGCTATTGTTATGGGTTCTTCCCAGTTAAACATTTCGATGGTGGTAAAGAAAAAGGAACTAATAAAAGCACTTGCTGCTTTGCATAAAGAGCTATTTACCAATAAACAACGCAAATTGAACACTTAGCAACTAAAACAACTATGTTTGATTCCATAACCCGTTTCGAAACTTTGTTTGAAAACTCATCACTCACACTAGAGTGTGGCAACTCTATAAACAATGTGAGAGTTGCATTCCAAACTTACGGCACCTTAAACGATGCCGGGGATAATTGTATTGTGGTTTGTCATGCACTAACAGGCAATGCACATGCTGCAGGACTCTCCACTAAAGCAGAAATTGCACGGGCATACAATGAGCAAGCTCCATTTCTTGCACAGTACCACGAAATGAATCTCGGTAAATTTGGGTGGTGGGATTCGCTTATCGGAGAGGATAAGCTTTTCGATACCAACAAATACTTTATCGTTTGCGCAACGCTGCTCGGGTCGTGTTACGGAACCTACAGCGAAGATTGTATGGAGAGCCGCGAGGGTTTTACCTCTAAACTGTTCAAATACGATTTAACTGTTCGCGACTTGGTTCGAGTACAAAAAGGTTTAACCGATTCGCTCAACGTTAAGCACATTCATGCTGTTGTTGGTGG
>CALKUG010000285.1 GCA_937996765.1 uncultured Ignavibacteria bacterium | reverse complement strand
ACCGAGTTACCTCGTTCACTATCCACAGCATTTGATGATGAAATGATTAACGTTTCTGAAATCAAAAAGAAATCATTTGTTGATGATGTTAACTTCTTAACAATTTTTCCAAAACTTCATTCTGTTCTATCAGAAAACAAGATTCATACTGCAATACCTTTGATGGTTAATCGCAGATTGATTGGGTTAATGTTTATTGGTACTAAACACTTTGGTGGTAAATTCAGCGGTAAGGATTTGGAATTACTGGTTTCAATAGCCGAACAAACAGCAATTTCTCTTGAAAACGCCCGATTGTATAAAGCAGAAGCCGAAAAGGATAAGTATAAGTCCGATCTTATGTTGGCTAAAGATATACAACAGAACTTATTACCAATATCAATGCCCCATTATCCGGGAATTGATATGTTTGGTGGTATGATTCCTGCCGAGCACATTGGTGGAGATTATTTTGATATCGTTCCCATCAGTGAGAGTAAGTTCTTTGTGATTATTGGCGATGCTGCCGGTAAAGGTCTCCCAGCATCAATACACATGACACGACTGCAAACTATGTTTCAGATTTACTGCTTGCAAGGACTCTCCCCCAAAGAAATAGTGAGTCAAGTGAACGCTAAAATCACCTCTACGTTTGATAAAAAGTTTTTTATAACAGCAATTATTGCACTTTTCGATTTAGATAACAAAGTTGTTTCATTTTGTAGAGCGGGACATACCCCTCTAATCAAGATGGGCACCAACCCAACCGAGATTTTCAAGCCTCAGGGTTTGGCTATTGGAATGGCCAAAGAAGGTGTTTTCTCCGAAAAGATAGAAGAAGTATCCGTGCCTATGAATTCCGGTGATTTATTCTTCTTTTATAGCGATGGTGTTAACGAAGCGCGAAATAAAGCATTTGAGCTTTGGGGTGATGAAAGTCTGTTAACATTCCTTGAGAGCAACAAAAATAAAAATACTGAGTCGCTCTATCGTTCACTGCTCAATGAAATAACTGAATTCAGAGGCAATGAAGAACAAAACGACGATATCACAATTGTTGCAGTAAAAATTAGATAAAAAAAAGGACGCAATTTCTTGCGTCCTCAAAATTCAAAGCTCTATAAAAAGCTTATTTCATTTTAGCCTTCCACTCTTTCCAAGGGGCGAGCATAGAAACTTTAGAAGTATCATCGGGGGCAATTTCACCTGCTACATTAGTCTTTAGACTGATTGTCTTAGTATCTTTCGACCAAAACACCACAGGCATTACATTCTCATCGTAAGTACCGTTCGACTCAACGTAAGTTTCATTCATTGAGTTTACGTACATCATAATAGGACTATTGCTGTCGTATTGGAATAGTTTCAGATCTTTAACATCCTTAAACTCTATCTCAACGGTTCCGCTTAACACTTCTCCTTCTTGATAAAGTTCTTTCGAAAGAATTGTAGCGTTAGGGAACTCATCTTCAATCGAACTTCCCATATAGTAGTCGGAAATAAGACTCTTAAAATCATCTTTAGCAGCTTCTGCATCACCCATAATGTTGTAGTACTTAATAACAGCTTTACCGCCGCCTTTACCATTAAAGGTAATATCGTACTGTTTACTCTGAGTGGTGATACAACCATTAAATCCTAATGCTAAAAACAAAAGGGAAACAATAACCAAAATCTTTTTCGAAGTCATAGGGTGGAAACCTTTCCTTTAAAATTAAAAAGCCGTATAAATAGCGTAATAAGATACAGTATTTATACGGCCAAAAACAAGTGAAAAATAGAGAAAACTCAGTTAGAATTCTACTTTATTCTTAAACATTATAGCCCAGTCGAGTACAAGTGCCGCAGCAACAAATATCGATGAGTATGTTCCAATAATAATACCAAAAAAGAGTGTGAATGAGAAAGCTCGCAGAACCTCGCCACCAAAAATTAACAGAATAACCACTGTTAACAATGTTGTACCGCCTGTTAGAACTGTACGTGACATAGTTGCGCTGATACTTTCGTTCATTAATTTTTCGAGTTTTTCGCCTTTGTGAATTTTAATCACTTCTCTAATACGGTCGAACACTACCACGGTATCGTTTATAGAATAACCAATAAGTGTTAAGAACGCTGCTACTACAGTAAGGTCAATCTCTAAGTTAAGCCCGGGTATAACACCATAAAGAATTGCATAAAAACCAAGAGTGATTAATGCATCATGAAATAGTGCTACCACAGCGCCAATAGCAAAGAGGAATTTGAATCGGAATCCTAAATAAATCAGAATACCAACCAAAGAAAGAATTACTGCGAGCATTGCATCTCTACGAAGTTCGTCGCCCACTTTAGGACCAACTCTATCCTCACGGAGAATGTCGAAATTATTATTAGTTATTTTATCTCTTAAATTGATTTTAATCCAGTCAGAAATTCCAACTCTCACTAAAACTTCGGTGTTGTCTGCTTCAAAAGCAACTCTACCTGCCTGAAATCCAGCATCGTTCAGGGCCTGAACCGCATTGTTTGCGGCATCAGCAGTAGCAAATTTGTAAGTTACACTACCACCTGTTGATGTGGTTTGCGTAGCAGATTGCTCGCCAAGCTTTTCTTTGAGAAACTCTTGAACTTCAGAAGCTACACGAGGAAAAAGTTCGGTTGGTATCTGTTGTAACTCAGTTCTGATAAGAACACCTGTGGAGCCACCAAAGGTTTTTACTTCAACGGTTCCAAGTCCAATTTTATTAACGTTATCGCGAACTTGTTCGATTTTGATTGCATTATCAAATTGCAACACAATTTCAGAACCACCTCGGAAATCAATACCAAATTCCAATCCTCGGAATAGGATATTGATCACACCAAATATAAAAAGTGCCAACGATACAATGTAGAAGATATTTCTCTTCGCCATAAAATCGTAATTCAAATGTTTGAAAAGTCTCATTGTTATTTATACTCCTAATTCCGGTTTAACCAATTGTTACTTTAATGCCTTTGGAATTCATGGCATCCATAACTAAGCGTGTTATTACTAATGCACCGAATAACGACGCTCCGATACCTATCATAAGGGTTAACGCAAAACCCTGAACAGGGCCGGAACCAAATTGATACAGGATGATTGATGTTAAAATTGTTGTAAGGTTGGAATCCCAAATCGCTGAACTTGCTTTTGAGAAACCCGATTCTATAGCGGCTTTGATTGTTCTACCACCGTCAATTTCTTCTCTTATTCTTTCAAAAATAAGAACGTTAGAATCTACTGCCATACCTATGGTAAGAACTATACCTGCAATACCGGGGAGCGTTAAAGTTGCTTGGAACGCTGCAAGAACACCCATAATAAACAATAATATAAGTGCTAAGGCAAAAGCCGATATTGTACCTGAACGAAGGTAGTACACAATCATAAACACCGCAACAATGATATAACCAAATATTGCAGAGTTTAATCCTTGATTGATAGAATCCTGACCAAGTGATGGTCCTACTGTTCTTTCTTCAATAATGTCAACAGGAGCAGGTAAAGCACCTGCTTTAAGTACGATTTCAAGAAGTTTAGCTTCTTCAAGATTTTCCATACCCTCGATTTGCGAACGACCACCCGAAATTCTTGAACGAATAACAGGAGCAGAAAAAACAGCACCATCAAGCATAATGGCACAACGTTTATCTATGTTTGCACCGGTAATTCTTGCCCACTCTGTTGAACCCTGAGCGTTCATTTCCATGCTTACTATAGCAGCTGAAGAATTGGGGTCGATTGTTGCAATTGCATCGGTGATAACACCACCGGTAAGTTCAGGGTTTTTATTCACCAAAATCATTTGATAAATAGCTTCACCCTCTTGGAATGCAACAGGTTTTGAGAAGAACACAAACTCTACGTTGTTAGGAATAACACGTTTAACGTCATCGCGTTTTAATATTCTTTCAATTTTTGGTTTGTTGCTCGCTGAAACATAAGCTTCACCGCCTGTTTGCTCGCTCACCATGGCAAGAGCAAAAAACGGATGTTCTTGTTTCATTTTTTCTTGAGCAGCTTCAGGGGTCTGAGCACCGGTATCAACTTTTGCAGTTGATGCTGTATCCGTTGCTTTTGCTGTGGTATCTGCTGCTTGAGCAACATCAGTGGAATCTGATTTTGTTGTATCACTTGTTGCGGTGGTATCAACAATAGCTTTTCCGGCTAAAACGTTGTCAATCGC
>CALKUG010000284.1 GCA_937996765.1 uncultured Ignavibacteria bacterium | reverse complement strand
GATTATGCTTTACCGATGGATTTTGTTGCTACAGCTGAGTTTATGTACACCAAATCACTCAACGATTTGTATTACAAAAAACTTAACTATACAGCAGTTAATGCAAACAGAACAGCTGCTTCAGCTGAAGGACGCACCATTCTTAATGGCGGCTTCGATTCAAAAGGAAATAACTTTACAAACGTTCTCCTTCTTGAAAACACTGACTTAGGTTACACCTACAATATCAGCATTCAAGTTCAACGTAATGTTGCTCGCGGACTTTCTGTTAATACAGGATATACCTATGGCAGAGCAGAAGATGCTAACTCAGTTAACTCTTCACAAGCTCTTTCACAAATGAGATATAACCCAATTTTCAACGATGCTAATACTCCTGTATTAGGTACTTCACAACACGAAGTTAAACACCGTACATTCTTTTCAGTTTCTTATACCGAAGAATTTTTACAAGGTGCACCTACAACAGTATCGTTGTATTATAACGGACAAACCGGTTCACCATTCTCATTCATCGTTAACGGCGACGTTAATGGTGATGGTTATACCGATAACGACTTATTCTATATTCCTAAAAACGCTGCTGATGTAACCGAGATACAAATTGGTGGCATTACCGGTGGTAACTTTGTTGCTAATGCAACCATGGCATCTGCCCTTGAAGCATACATTCTTAACAACGATTACCTCAAAGAAAACAGAGGCAAAGTTTCTAAAAGAGGCGGTGCTTATAATCCTTGGAGAGATATCGTTGACTTACGTATCGCACAGGTACTTCCTTTAGTAGAAGGTCATAAAATTGAGTTAACACTCGATGTTCTTAACGTACTTAACTTATTGAACTCCGATTGGGGTTACAATCAGTCTATATTTAGCACATCGCAGATTGTTAGCTTAGTTGGTTATGCAAGCAATAACAAACCTGTTTACTCATTCAGTAAACCTGCTAACAACGTTCCTTGGACAGCTGAAAGTTTAACTTCACGTTGGGCTATGCAGCTTGGCGTTCGTTATACTTTCTAAAAGATAGTACATACGTTCTTATACACGAAAGCCGTCTGAAAAGACGGCTTTCGTTTTTTTAAAGAATATCGAAGTTTTTAAAGGAATTTAGTTATGGTTGCTCGCGATGTACTTTCTCAATAGAGAATGCAGGGATGCATAATGATACATACTCACAAGATTCGGTAAATGGGTTTGAGTATCTAACACGACTGCCTTTTTTGATTAAGATAGATTTACCGGCTTCCAAAACAATTTCCTCACCGTCTATCTCAAACAGCTTTCTCCCTCTGACTATTAATGTAATTTCATCAAACTCAGGTGTTTGGTGAGGTTCGCTCCATTGGGGTGGTGCAACCATATGTGCTAACGAAAAATCACCTGCATTAAAGCTCGCTAATCCGAAGTGTTCTTTAATTATTTTGTTATCCGTTGTGGGAACAACAAAAGGTTTATCCTGAATAAAATAGTTACTCATTGTATTCCTTAACATTTTTTATTTACTTGTACCTAATTTAACAAACCTTATTAAACAGATTTGTGTTCTTAGAAAAAAGTAAAGTAGAAAAGGTTACCATGAAAGATTTATTATTTAGCTCAGTAGATAGCTCATCACTTCCTGAAAGAAATGCGATTGATCCAAAATACACTTGGGATTTAACACCACTCTATGCTTCTCGCGAAGAATGGGAGAAGTCATTCGATTCTGTAAATTCTTGGATTCCCGAGTACTCTGAGTTTAAGGGAAAATTGCTCACTTCCGCTGATGCTTTATGGAACTTGCTTGAGTTCGATGAAAAGCTGAGTATTGAACTCGATAAATTGCACCTTTATGCTATGTTGGCAAAAGATGTTGATTTGCGGGATAACGATACACAATCGCTTTATGATAGGATTTCGGCATTGGCATCCAATGTTGCTGCAGCTTCAAGCTATATTAGACCTGAATTACTTACAATGACTGAG
>CALKUG010000283.1 GCA_937996765.1 uncultured Ignavibacteria bacterium | reverse complement strand
TACGTTAACAATATTAATACTCACGAAGGTGGTACCCATTTAGTTGGTTTTAGAACAGCGTTAACACGTACTTTAAATCAATACGCAGCAAAAAATAATCTTATTAAAGACGCAAAAATTCAGCTCACCGGAGATGATTTCCGCGAAGGATTAACAGCAGTTTTATCTGTGAAAGTTGCTGAACCCCAGTTCGAAGGTCAAACCAAAACAAAGCTTGGTAACGGCGAAATAAAATCGGCTGTTGAAACTTTGGTAAATGAAAAGCTGAGTGAATTCTTGGAAGAGAATCCAAGTATCGGAAAAAAGATTATCGAAAAATGCGTTCTTGCTGCAGAAGCAAGAATGGCTGCGCGTAAGGCAAGAGATTTAACCCGCAGAAAAAATGCGTTGGATAGCTTTTCGCTTCCCGGTAAACTTGCTGATTGTTCTATAACCGACCCCGAGCATTGCGAAGTTTACATTGTTGAGGGAGACTCCGCAGGTGGTTCTGCAAAGCAAGGTCGCGATAGAAGATTTCAAGCAATTCTACCGCTTAAAGGTAAAATTCTCAACGTAGAAAAATCCAAGCTCAATAAGATTCTCGAAAATAACGAAATTCTCGCCATAGTTGCTGCAATGGGTGCCGGTATAGGTACCGATTTTGATATATCTAAGGCACGCTACGGCAAATTAATTCTTATGACCGATGCGGATGTGGATGGTAGTCATATCAGAACCCTACTATTAACTTTTTTGTACAGATATATGAACGACCTAATAACAACTGGTAAAGTATATATCGCTCAGCCCCCTCTCTACAAAGTTAAAAAAGGGAAAGAGGAATTTTATGCTTACGACCAGGATGAACTCAATAACATTCTTAAGCGTATTAAATCCAGTTCGGGTAAACAAACAGAAGAGCCTGAAGTAATTGAAGAAGGTAACGAGGATGTTACCAATTCACCTGTTAGGGGTGTTGTAGTTAGCCGTTATAAAGGTTTGGGTGAAATGAATCCCGAGCAATTATGGTCAACTACAATGAATCCCGAAACTCGTACATTACTTCAAGTAAGCTTGGAGAGTGCGGCTAATGCCGATAAGATATTTGAAACTCTGATGGGTGACGAAGTTGAACCCCGCAGACAGTTTATCGAGAAACATGCTAAGTATGTTCGTAATCTCGATGTGTAATTTCTGTAATTGTTAAATTGAAAGTAGAACAATGTCAACGTTTTTTGATAAGATAGTCCCGATATCATTAGAAGAAGAGATGAAATCATCCTACATAGATTATTCTATGTCGGTTATAGTAGCTCGTGCCCTTCCCGATGTTCGCGACGGATTAAAACCGGTTCATAGAAGAGTTCTTTTTGGAATGCATGAGCTTGGTGTTCATTACAATAAATCTCACAAAAAATCAGCGAGAATTGTGGGTGAGGTGCTTGGTAAGTATCACCCTCACGGAGATAGTGCAGTATATGATACTATGGTGCGTATGGTGCAGGAGTTTTCGTTAAGATATCCGCTGGTTGATGGTCAAGGTAACTTTGGATCGGTAGATGGTGACTCGGCAGCGGCAATGCGTTATACCGAAGCACGTCTTGCGCGTATAGCCGAAGAATTGCTTCGCGATTTGGATAAAGATACCGTTAAATTTACCTCAAACTTTGATGACTCTCTTCAAGAGCCAACGGTGCTTCCTTCCTATTTGCCCACACTTTTGGTAAACGGGTCAAGTGGTATTGCGGTAGGTATGGCAACCAATATTCCACCTCATAACTTGAATCAGGTGGTTGACGGATTAGTAGCATTGATTGATAATCCCGAGATGACCATTGAAGATATTATGAAATACATCACCGCTCCTGATTTCCCAACAGGCGGTATTATCTATGGTTATGATGGCGTTAAAGATGCTTACACAACAGGACGTGGTAAAATTATTCTCCGTGCCCGTGTGAATCAAGAAGTTCTTAAAAACGGCAAAATAAATATTATCATCAGCGAGATTCCTTACCAGGTTAATAAAGCAACTCTTATCGAGAAAATTGCCGACTTAGTAAAAGAGGGCAAGGTAGAAGATATCTCTGCTATCCGCGATGAGTCGGATAGAGATGGTATGCGTATTGTTATAGAAACAAAACGCGATGCTCAACCTCCGGTAATTATTAACCAACTTTACAAGCACACACAAATGCAAGTTACATTTGGTGTTATTATGCTTGCATTGGTGAACGGAGTTCCTAAAGTTCTTACCTTAAAAGAAGCTATGCAACACTTCCTGAAACACAGGATGGAAGTGCTCGTAAAAAGAACAAAGTTTGAATTAGATGCAGCGGAAAAACGTGCTCATATTTTAGAGGGCTACATTATCGCTCTCGATAATATTGATGAAGTTATTGCAACCATCAAAAAATCGAAAGATGTTGAAACAGCGCGCAATAATTTAATGAAGCAGTTTGGACTTTCCGAAGTACAGGCTAAAGCTATTTTGGATATGCGTCTGCAACGTCTTACAGGATTAGAACGCAAGAAAATTGAAGACGAATACAAAGAGATTCTTAAACTTATCGAAAAGCTACAAGGTATTTTGGCAAGCGAAGAAAAACGTAACTTCATCATCAAAGAAGAATTAACCGTTCTTAAAGATAAATACGGTGATGAACGCAGAACAGAAATAATTTATAATCACACCGACTTCTCTATTATGGATATGATAGCCGATGAAAACGTAGTAGTTACTATTTCGCATCGTGGATACATAAAGAGATTCCCCGTTAACGGTTACAAAAAACAAGGTCGTGGCGGAAAAGGTGTAATGGGAATGGTTACCAAGGACGATGACTTTGTTGAACAAATGTTTATTGCCAGCACTCACCAATATATTCTATTCTTTACCGATAAAGGACGCTGTTACTGGTTGAAGGTATTTGAAATACCCGAAGGCGGAAGAGCTACACGAGGTAAATCGGTAGTGAATTTGGTTGAATTGCAAAAAGATGAAAAAATCGCCGCTTATATAGCAGTTAAAGAATTTAATTCTGATAACTTCCTGGTAATGATTACCAAAGAAGGTATTATTAAGAAAACAGTTCTTTCGGCATACGGAAACGTTCGTAAAGGCGGCATTAACGCTATAAACATTAATGATGGCGACAAGCTTATTGCGGTTCGAATGACAGACGGAACCAACGATATTGTTATTGGTACTCGCGAAGGTATCGCTATTCGCTTCCCCGAGGATAAGGTTCGCGATATGGGTCGTACTGCTACCGGAGTTAAGGGTATAACCCTTGGTAAAGGTGATGCAGTGGTAGGAGCACTTGTTATAAAACGACAAGGAGCTGTTTTAGTAATAACTGCTAACGGATTTGGTAAACGCTCGGATATCAATGATTACCGTGTAACCAATCGCGGAGGCAAGGGTATTATAACCGTTAAAACTACCGAAAAAACCGGCCAAATGATTGCGATGCTCGAAGTAACCGATAACGAAGAATTAGTAGCTATAACATCTAATGGTAAAGTTATCAGAACACCTATGAAGGATATTCGTATCTCCGGAAGAAACACAATGGGCGTTAGAGTTGTTAGATTAGATGATAACGATTCAATTTCAGATATAGCAAAGGTTATACCCGAAGAAGAAACCGAGCAAGGTGACGACGAGGGTATAGAATAAAAAACAATGAATATAGTAATTCTGCTTGGTTCGGTTCGTAATAATCGCGAAGGAATTAAGATAGCAAAGTTTGCTCAACGCTTGGCCGTTGAGCAAGGGTGGAACGCAACACTCGTGGATGCAGTGGAGTGGGAGATACCACTTATGCATAACGTATATAGAATGATGGAAGATCCAAGTCCGATTTTAGTAAAACTGCACGACTTACTCGAAAAAGCTGATGGTTTTATTTTTATTGCCACTGAATACAACCATAGCATTCCCCCCTCTCTTAAAAATATGATTGATTATTTTTATGAAGAGTATTTTTACAAACCCTGTGGCATTATTTCTTACACAAGCGGACCATTTGGTGGTATTCGTGCCGCACATCATCTATCTGATGTATGTTCCGCACTTAAAATGGTGGTAATTCCAACCATTTTACCAATTTCTAAAGTTCGTGAAAGCTTCAACGACGACGGGACTTCAGTTGATGGAGTGTATGAACGAAGAAGTAAAAAATTTATTGCAGAGATGAACTGGTTTTTAGAAGCCCTCTCTCTTCAACGAAAAAAAGGTTTACCAACCTCATAAATTTAGATTGAAAATACATATGAAAACGGAAAAACATATTGTCTTAGGAGTTGCCGGTGGATTGGGCAGAGCAGTTGCCAAATCGCTTTTGCAACGAAAAGTGAACACTATAGGCGTTGCTCGTGATTTAACCAAGGCAAAAAAGATAACAGGCGACCTCGCAGGTTTGGAATTGGTTCAAGGCGATGTTTTTAACCCCGACTCTTTAGACTCACTACTCTCCGGTGCAACCCATGTGTATTATTGCGTAAACTTTCCGCTCGCACAGTGGGAGAAAGTCCATACACAAACCATGGCTGTAATTATAGAGAAAGCCGTCAAATATTCACTGAAACTCATCTATCCCGGAAATATGTGGGTGTATGGCAAGCCGCAACGCGTACCAATAACTGAAGACCATCCTCAACTCACCCAAACCGTGTTAGGGAAAATTAAAGATAGAACAGAAAAAAGTATTATGGCAGCAACCCGTGAAAAAGGTTTGATAGCTACCATTGTGCGTTTTCCGGATTTTTATGGTCCCTATGTTATAAACGGTTTTTCGGAGAAAGTTTTTACTAATGCTCTTAAGGGTAAAGCTATATCTTGGGTAGGAAGCTTAGATAAAAAAACGGATTTGATTTATATTGAAGATGCCGGTGAAGCAATGGTTATAGCCGGGCTTTCAGAAAAATCGAACAATATGATTTTCAATGTTCCGGGCTTCAAACCGATAACCATTCGTGAGCTACTTATTGAATTAAGAAATATATCAGGTAAATCCTCTTCAATAAAAACAATAAACAATCAGTTTTTAGTGGATTTATTTGGATTGCGCGATAAAAATGTTGGACTTTATTTAAAGCTGTTGTACCAAAAACAAACAGATTTTTATATGTCGGGCGAGCTGTTTCGCATGATGTTTAATACCTTACCTGCCACACCTTATACAGAAGGTTTGAAAAAAACGCTTGATTGGGCAAAAAAATACTTTCCAAGTTAGATCTTACCAAAGTTTTTTTATGGAATTAAAGCCGATTAGCTCGCTAATCGGCTTTTTTTTTGTTTTCATCAAATAAAATACTCTTTTTATCGAAACTTATTACAGTTAAGATTAAAAAAACGTTAATTTTAATTCAATAAAAAGCGCAAATATTCTATTATTAAAGTTATTGAGGTTGATATGTCAGCAAAACTCTCTAAAAAGATACTCCTTCCGATTATAGGTATTCTTGCGGTAACAATTATTGGTATATCAATATTTCTTTCTATTCTGGTTAATACTATGATAGAAGAGCAAGTTACATCCGAAAAAAATAATCTCGCTAATTCTGTCCAAGACCAGATTAGTATTATTAACACCTTGGTAAACCAGCAAGTAAGTTCCGGCATATCATTGTTAAAAGAAGGAACAACCCAATTAGGTGCAGCAACAATAGAGCAAGGCGATGCAACCGGCATAACAGATGTAACCTTGAAGTTTGGCACAACAGCTATAAATAATAATTTTGAATTGGTTGACGATATCAAAAGTAATATCGGGGGGACATCAACAATATTTGTTAAATCAGGCAGTTCCTTTATTCGTGTTTCAACAAATGTAAAAAAGGATGATGGAAGTAGGGCTATTGGTACTGAATTAGATCCAAAAGGTGCAGCTTATAAAGTCATTTCCGAAGGATCAGCTTTTCATGGTATGGTGTTTATTTTAGGAAAGCCGTTTATAGCGGGATATGAACCCATAAAAGACAACTCCGGCGAAGTGGTTGGTATTTACTACACAGGTTATCCTGTTGAAAGTTTGGAACTGCTTAAAGAGAGTATTCGGAAGTCGAAAGTTTTAGAGGAAGGATATGTAGCCCTTTACGATAATAAGGGTAATCTTATTGAAAAAAGCGAAAACGTATCTCAAGAAATAGTTACAACTAATTTCAAAGACACAACCTTAGCTGCTGAGAACGATTGGGTTGTTAGCAATTTTGATATTGATGTTTGGAAATTTACTCTTGTAATTGCATACAATCAAAGTGAAGTCAATTCAATATTTATCAACCGTGCAGTTCTGCTTATTACCATTATTATTCTTGGAGGTTTGTTAATCTCGTTATTTGTAGCTTACTCAATAAAACGTTTTGTGGTTTCTCCAATCAACGAAACTCTTGTTATGATTACCGGACTGAGTGCAGGTAGGTTGGAGAAGAGGATAAACGTTGCTTCAGATGACGAAGTGGGACAAATGTCATCCGAAATGAATACACTCGCTAACCAATTAACAATGTTCACCAACACACTCAATGAACTCTCGCGCGGTAATTTTAATGTTACAGTAAACACATTAGGCGAAGGCGACCAAATTACCCCCGCTTTTCAGAAGATAGTAAGCACTCTCGTTTCGTTAAAAAAGGAGACAGATTTACTTATTTCGGCAGCAGCTCGAGGTGAACTGAGTTATCGTGGTAATCAAGCCCTTTTTACCGGTGGGTATCAGGAAATTATTCAAGGATTTAACAAAACCCTTGAAAACATTATGAACCCACTAAAAGATAGTAATGATGTTTTAAGCCAAATGGCAACCGGAGATTTGAGGGTGAGAATTAATTCCGACTATCAAGGCGACTTTAAAATACTTAAAGAAAGCGTTAATGCTTTAGGCGAAAGTCTCTCGCAATTAGTATTTCAAGTAACCGAGGCAGTAAACGCTACTGCAAGTGCAAGCGAAGAAATTAGCAGCAGCACCGAACAAATGGCAACAGGTGCAATGGAACAAACAGCACAAACATCCGAAGTTGCAGCAGCCGTTGAAGAAATGACATCAACCATACAAGAGACCACTAAAAACACAGGGACAGCAGTAGATTTGGCTAAAGCCGCCGGTGATCTTGCAAGAAAAGGCGGTGAAGTTGTACAAAAAACAGTTGAAGGTATGATCACAATTTCAAAAGTTGTAAATCGTGCCGCTGAAACCGTTACCGAACTTGGAAACTCAAGCTCGCAAATAGGTGAAATTGTTCAAGTAATTAACGACATTGCCGATCAAACAAACTTACTTGCTCTTAACGCAGCTATCGAAGCAGCAAGAGCTGGTGAGCAAGGTAGAGGTTTTGCGGTTGTTGCAGATGAAGTGCGCAAACTGGCCGAAAGAACCACTAAAGCTACAGCTGAAATTGCCACAATGATTAAAAAGATTCAAAAAGATACTGGTGAAGCAGTTGATTCTATTCGCTTAGGTACAAAAGAAGTAGAACAAGGTAAGATTCTTTCTGAGCAGGCCGGTAGCTCTATGTCTCAAATTGTTGAATCAACAGTAGTAGTTATAGATACGGTTACACAAATAGCCACCGCAAGTGAAGAGCAATCCTCAACTGCAGTGGAAATTTCCAAGAGCTTAGATACCATTAACAATGTTGCACAAGAATCTTCCAATGGTATTCAACAAATTGCTCGCGCAGCAGAAGATTTGAGTGGATTAACTTCAACATTACTGAGTCTTGTTGAACAGTTCAAAATAGAAACTAAATCTACCGCAAAATCCCTCAGTTCCTCCCGTCAAAACAAATATTTAAACTAAAATAAAAAAGCCATCCCGATTTGATTCGGGATGGCTTTTAATTCCATAAGAAAAAGCTAATTACCGAGAGAAGCTGGGTTCTTCGATAGTGAGTATCAATGAGATACGATGACTATCGGGTAATCGTTGTTCTTCCGAAGCGGTAAAGCGTGCAAAAGAATAGTCGATGTTTAATTTGGGAAGCTTCAATCCTGCGCCAACTGTAAACTGCTTAACGTCGTTATAACCACCTCTAATGGCAACAACATTTTTATATCCTAATTCGAACCCTGCGTGTGGGTCAAAACTTACAGGACCAACATTAAAGTGCGAGGCGTACTTTCTGTTTTCGAATCTTACATCAAAATCTAAAGCAGGTATTAATTGGAATCCCGCATACTCTAACTGATATGCACCACCAAATTTGAGCGTAGGGCTTATCAAATCGTTTCTTCCTGTTGACCATGCTACCAAAGTAGTGGTAACATCTTGAAGGTGAGCACCAAGAGAAAGATTTTCAATAGGGAAATAGAGCGCTCCAATATCAAAACCAATTCCTGTTGCAGAATACTCGGCTATAGAGCGGCTAATAAACTTTACATTGGCGCCTATATACAATTTGTCGGATATTCTTTTTGCGCCCGAAAGATAAATTGCCCAATCCTGGTTACTGAACTCAGTTATTTTAGAGTAATCAAGACGGTCGTTATTGTTAATATCTAATATACCGTCGCCATTAGCATCTATTAATGCATTACGTGTATCGTAAATACCATCAATAGCCAAACGAATTGCACTCAAACTAAAAGTGTAATCTTGCTCGTAAGGTATGGCAACAGCAGCATAATTGTAGTTTACTAAATTTCCGAAACGCTCATCGTGCATTAAAGAAATTTGGGGATAGTTAAGATGTGCTAATCCTGCGGGATTGTAATATCCAGCCGTAACATCGTTTGCCACAGCAACAAATGCTCCGCCCATTCCGAGTGGTCTTCCACCCACACCGATGGCCAAAAATTCACCTGCATATTTTGCAATCTGAGTTTGCGGGAACGCTGTAATAGTTAGCGCAAATAAAGCGATAAGGGATGCTTTGTAAAGCTTCATGAAATCTCTCAAAAGTTTAACGACTAAAATGATACAATTATCAAAATAAAAACAAGTCAGATAAAATTACTGTAAAAAAATGTAACCCAACAAGACGTAATTCATCATATTACTCAATATACAAGTTTTTTTTTAGATTTGAACAGATAGAATGAGATACACTATGGATAGAATACTTATTTATGCAAAAAAAGGCTGGCCGGTAGTTGCCGGAGCGGTTGTTGGATATGCCTACTACTATTTTATAGGATGTAACAACGGACAGTGTGCAATACAGAGCAACCCTTTTTATAGCACATTATACGGAGCCCTTGTTGGGGCTGCATTTCTGCTCCCTTCGGGCAAAAAAGAAAGTAAAGCGGAATAATATTCCGGAAAAAGATATACATATTTAGGGATTCTTCGTAATTTTCCTGACTCTCTTGCAATTAAATGTTAAGGATTTGTATGGAAAATCGCTTTGCGCTTGAGAATCCTCTCACTCGCATATTAAACAAACCAAAAGAAGAATTCACACGTGAAGATTTAATTAAAGTATTTCTTCAGCAACAGTGTGAGCTTATCACATTTCATTATTTTGGATTAGACGGTAAATTAAAAGAATTAAAAATTCCCATCACCAACAGAAGGCAAATTGAACGCATACTTGCCGATGGTGAGCGAGCAGATGGCAGCTCGTTGTTTAAGGGCTTAGTTGATGTTTCACTTTCTGATGTTTATGTTATTCCCATCTATAAAACTGCTTTTTTAAATCCCTTTGATTCTAAAAGTTTAGATTTTATTTGTCGCTATGTTACCGCCGAAGGTAATCTTGCCTCTATTGCACCGGATAATGTTGCGCGTAATGCACACCGATTATTTAAGGAAACAACCGGCTACGATTTATACGCATTAGGTGAATTGGAATTCTTTTTAATTGGCACGCCTGAATCAAAACTGTATGCCGCAGAAAAACAACGTGGGTATCATGCTTCATCACCGTTTGTAAAGTCGGGCTCTATGCTCAACGAAATGGTTCGCCATATTGCTATGCTTACCGGTGAGGTTAAATATGCCCATAGCGAAGTTGGCTCTTTTGAAAGCGTTCGCTCCGACCTCGAAGAAATTCGCGGTAAACAAGCCGAACAACTTGAAATAGAATTTTTACCCGTTCCTATTGATGAAGCTGCCGATAATCTGGTTCTTTCCAAGTGGTTAATTCGCAACATTGCACTTAAGTACAATGCTGTAGCTACATTCTCTCCCAAGCTTGAAGAAGGCATTGCAGGTAATGGTTATCATATTCATATGGAGTTGCGTAAGGATGGTAAAAACGCTATGACCGAGGCAGGCAAGCTTACCCCCGATGCTCGCAAACTCATAGGCGGCTTATGCCACTATGCTGATTCGCTCACTTCGTTTGGTAACACCACATCCGCAGCCTACTTGCGTTTAGTGCCAAACCAAGAAGCTCCTACAAGAATTTGCTGGAGTGATAGAAATAGAAGTGCTATGATTCGCGTTCCGCTTGGCTGGAATAATGTTGCCGACTTAGCTTCGCAACTCAACCCTCAACAAAAAGAAAAGTACGTCTCCGATCAAGGCCGTCAAACCGTTGAGCTCCGTAGCCCTGATGGCAGTGCAATAACTCATTTGCTGTTGGCAGGTATCACTATGGCAGCACAGTGGGGATTAACACATCCTGATTCATCGGAGCTCTCTGAATCACTCTATGTTACCGGAAATATTTTCAAGGATAAAGAGCTACTTCAACGATTGCCAAGTCTGCCAAAGAGTTGCGTTGAATCGGCACGAGTGCTCAGAGGAAAAAGAGAGTTGTATGAACGCGAGGATATTTTCCCGCCATCAATAATTGAATATGTGGCAAAACTTCTCGAAGAAGAAAACGACGAGAAGATGAATAAATACCTTGCCGATTTACCTGCCGATGATAGATTAGCCGAGACTCGGAAAATTATGCATAAGGATTTACACAGACACTAAAAAAGTGTTAGTAGTCGGAATCAAAAAGCGGTGTTTCTTCTTTACCATCAATGGTATTAAAGAGCACCGCTATTTCTTTTGCAAAACCAATAACAAATTTTAATTGTCCTTCCGGTTGAGCAAACAAATTTTTAATCACCAATCGCAAAGTATCCTGCTGTTGTTGGAACTGCACGCGGTCGCGGTGTTTTTCCATTAAATGCCCAAGTAACAATTGAAAAGCGTTTTGATAATACTCTTCGTGTTTGCCTTTTGGTAACAAAATAGTTGTTTGGTCTTTACGAATAATAACACGATCAAACAATGCACGAGAAGAGTAATATTTTAATTGGGCTATGCCTATCAATCGTTTTACCGTTATAGGTAACGAACCAAACCTATCTTTTAATTCTTCTCTAATATCCATAAGCTCAGGCATAGAGGCAACTTGCAGCACCGAAGTATAAAAACCTAATCTATCAATTTGATCGGGCATATACGCCGTGGGGATTCCAATTTCAAAATGTGCATCAATGGTGGGGTCGGTTCTTAATTCCTGTTTGGGCAGATTAGTAAATACATCCTTAAATTCTTCGCGTTTTAATTCTTCTACCGCTTCGTTAATCATTTTTATGTAGAGGTCGAATCCCACTTCGTCAATAAATCCGCTTTGTTGTGTACCCAGTAAATTACCCGCACCGCGTATTTCTAAATCACGCATAGCAATGTTAAAACCCGAGCCAATATCCGAGTTTTCTTCTATCGCTTGAAGGCGTTTGGTAGTTATTGCCGTTAACCCTTGCAGAGAAGGTACAAGAAAATAGGCGTATGCTTGTCGGTCTGAGCGTCCCACCCGCCCACGGAGCTGATGAAGCTCTGCAAGTCCAAATCTATCTGCTCTGTTTACAATTATGGTATTCACATTTGGGATATCTATTCCCGATTCTATAATTTTTGTGGAAATAAGAATATCGAATTTCTTTTGTGAGAAATTATGAATTATCTCTTCAAGCAGCTGGGGTTTCACCCTGCCGTGCGCAATGGCGATGCGCGCTTCAGGAACATATTTAGAAATATACCCGGCAAGGCGATCAATTGAATTGATGCGATCGTGCACAATATACACTTGACCGTGACGGAGAAGTTCCGTTGTAATTATCTGCTTGATTTTGTAAACATCAAACTCAATCACTCTGGTTACAATTGGTTGCCTGTTCAGAGGCGGAGTGGCAATAATCGAAAGATCCCGTGCACCAAGTAAACTCATATTTAATGTGCGAGGAATTGGGGTGGCGGTAAGAGTAAGTGTATCAACGTTCTCTTTTATTTGTCTGAGTTTTTCCTTTGCCATTACACCAAAGCGATGCTCTTCATCTATGATAAGAATGCCTAAATCCTTAAACACCACATCTTTAGAAATGAGCCGGTGTGTTCCGATAACGATATCGGTTTTACCTTGTGCAAGAGTTTCAACTATTTCTTTTTGTTTCTGTTTTGTTTGAAAGCGCGACATTACTTCAACTGTTACGGGAAACTGCGAAAGGCGGTCTCTAAACGTGTTAAAGTGTTGTTCGGCAAGAATGGTAGTAGGGACAAGTACTGCGGCTTGTTTGCCTTCCTGAATAGCTTTAAATGCCGCTCTTACTGCAACCTCAGTTTTACCAAAGCCAACATCGCCAACTACCAATCTATCCATAGGATAGTTTGCCATCATATCTTGCTTAATATCGTCGGTTGCTTTTACCTGGTCGGGGGTAGCTTCATAAATAAATGATTGCTCAAGCTCGCGTTGCCAAACAGTATCTGCATTAAAAGCATACCCCGGTGCTGAACGTCTTTTGGCGTAGAGTGTTATTAACTCTCTCGCCATTTCAACTATTTTCTTTTTGGTTTTCTTGGTGGTGTTTGTCCACTCATTGGTACCGAGTTCGGTTAAATGAGGTGTAAAACCTTCTTTCGAAGAAAACTTTTTCACCAAGTGCAGATAGCTCAAGTTTACATATACTATTCCGCCCTTATCGAAAATGAGTTTCATGGATTCTTGGTCAACATCCCCAATTTTGATGGTTGCCAAACCACCGTATCGAGCAACTCCGTATTGCTCGTGTACTACATAATCACCGTTTTTAATGGAAGCGAACTCTTTATTGCGAGGTTTCTTTTTTAATACGCTGGAAGAAATTTTAGTACGATAAGGTTTATTAAAAATCTGATAGTCAGTAAGTAACAGCAGTTTTTCAGGAAGCGACTTAAACCCCTCTTTAACAGGTAGGTTTACAACCGAAAGCATTCCTTCATCAATACACGTTGCTAATTCACTTTTATACTCTGCCAATAAATCCGAGAACCTCTCGGCTTGGAAGTTGTTTTCTACGGCAATTAAGGTTTTAAATCCTTGTTCTTTGTGCTCGATTATTGCGTTAAATAAGCGCTCGTAATTCGAGTGTATGGTTGGAGCAGAACGAAGGAAGAGGTCTTCAACACCATCGCCATGCAGACGGTGTTCGAGAAGCCAAAGCGAAGGAAAAGTTACACTAAGCTTTTCAATGTCTTCAATTTGCAGACCAATAGTTTCCTTTGTGTTCACCCCAATTTTTTCAAGGTCGGGTTCAGGAAACTCTTCGAGGTAAAGATTCTCTAATTCTTTTTCACTGATTTTTGGTTCAACTATTGTTTCATGAATGGATTGAATGGGTTGAGGTGGTGTAATAGCACGTAGTTCTTCAATAGAAGCAATAACCATGGGGTTGCTTAAATATTCTATTAACTGCGAGGTCTCTTGCGATTCTACTACCTTCGGAGCAATAGTACAGTGAGTGATAGTGGTTACTGAGCGTTGACTATCGGGGTCGAAGTAGCGAAGTGATTCAACAAAATCACCGTCAAACTCAATGCGCACCGGTGATCTTTCGCTGTACGACCATACATCCACAATCGCCCCGCGAACTGCAAACGTTCCGGGTTGTTCCACAAATTGCTCACGTTGATACGCATACTCGCCAAATAAATCGAGCAGATTTTTATATCCTATTTCTCCTTCGAGATTTATGGAAAGCAAATCTTTTTTAAGGGTGTTTTTTGAAGGAAAGGGTAAAAACAGAGTTGAGTACTCGGCTAATATAATTGCCTTTTTACGCTGGGAGATTGTGGTGATACGCTCCTGTAATGCCTCTTCGGTTATTTCGGTGATGGGAATCAAATAAGATTCTAACCCAAGCAGCGCAAGTTCAACAGCGCTTTCTAAAAGCAGTTGTTGCTCCGGGTACAAGAGGAGAATGGTATCACGTTTTTCGAAAATGTGTGCGATAAATAGGTTTTTACTCGCTCCGGTAAACGTAGTTATTTTTTTTATCCCGCTATCACTTTCCTGAATGAGATCAGCAAATGAAAGGAGAGTGGGTAACTTCTTTAATAATTTTTGTGCTTCGTTATTAATCATTATTTCTTTAGTATTAGTGCTTGGTAACCGGGTAAAACACTCTGAGGAGTAATTCTTTCACCCGATACAACACAGTTCATTTCACTATGAATTAGGGAGTTTAGGGAATATTGCTCACCGGCAGAATTAAAAACGCAAAGTAACGTAGTGCCATTACTCTCCCTGGTAAATGCAACCACATTCTCTGAACCCGTTTCTACAAAGTTTATTTCGCCCTCGCGTAATGCAGGATATTTGCTTCTCAATTCAAGTAGTTGCTTATAGTAGTTTAATAGGTCGGTGTTTACGCTTACTGTGTAATCACCAAAGCCGGTCTTAAATTGGGTATCATCGTTTATAACTTCGTTATCGTATTTAATGTCGCTCCAAATCATCGGCTTGCGGCAGTGGGGGTCATCTGCACCCCACATCCCAACTTCATCACCATAATACACCATCGGCGCACCGCGATACGCTGTTTGAAAAGCGAGTATGAGCTTTTGAATTTTATACTCTTGCTCGGTGGGTTTAGCGGGGGAATAGTTCGAGTTGCGTTGATCGGCATCTCTGTCATAATTTCTATCGGGATTTTTAATCAAGCTGGATAGTCGCTCGGTGTCATGAGATGTCATAAGGTTTTGAAGCAAATCCAAATTCCGCTTTGGGTAAACGGTGTCAATTTCTCTGAGGCGATTGATAAATTCTCTCTTGCTGATTTTTGTTGTTTTGTCTATAAAATAATCAGATACAGCTATGGCAAAAGTATAGTTCATTAATGCATCAAAAGGACCCGACTCACTTACAAAATCCGGGGAGAGCTCCCACAGCTCACCTATAATAAGTGCTTGTGGGTTTAGGGCTTTTACAACTGCTGACCATTCCTTCCAAAAGCCAAGCGGTACATCGCGTGCAACATCAAGTCGCCATCCGTCTATGCCATCTTCAGGATTACCATCGTTATTCGGATCGAGCCATTTACGAGTTGCATTAAAAACATACTCCCTTACTTCGGTATGTAGTGTTTTTTCATCTCTGTTTAGTTGTGGAAGATCGCTGATATCCCACCAACCTTTGTAATCAAATTCGTTTTTTGAAGTTTTGGGGTCATCGAATGAGTTTATCATAAACCAGTTTTTAAAACGGGATTTTTCGCCGTGTGTAATAATATCTTTAAATGCAAAAAAATCAGTTCCGGTATGGTTAAATACTCCGTCTATAATCACTCTTATACCCATGGCTTTTGCTTTATGCAAAAGTTGAAAGAAAAGAGAATCGGCAGATGTAATTACCCATGTTTCCGGTTTGGTGGGGTCTTCAGTTGCAATCAGTTCTCTATCGCGTTTGGGGCTTGGACCAAAATTCACATCTATATGGTGAAACGATGAACCGTCATATTTGTGAAGCGAGTTAGCCTCGAAAAGAGGATTGAAATAAATACCTGTTATACCAAGCTCTTTTATGTAAGGCAGTTTTTCGATAACTCCTGCTAAGTCACCGCCATACCGTCTTAAACTCAAAACGGTGTTAAAGTGTCCGTAATCATTTTCCCAACCCTTGGTTGCGTACCAATCAGAGCCCCAGGGTGTTATCTGCCAATCTTCATTTACTTTGTGATGAGAACCGGAAAAAGTTTTTGTGGCATCGGGGTCGTTATTTGTATCACCGTTTCTAAAACGCTCCGGAAAAATTTGATACCACACTACACCTTTTGCCCAATCGGGGAACGGGGAAGTGTTTTGAGAAAAAAGAGTTGTTGTGACTAAGAGTAGAATGATGGAGAGTTTTTTCATAGCTAAACCTTAAAACATTATGGTAAATGAAACAGCAGGAGGCGGAGGAGCATTAAGTTGTTCTGAATTTTTATCAGGGGTATATTCTGAAACTATTCTTCCGGTAAAATAGCCAACAGCAGCACCAAAAAGTACATCGGAAAGCCAGTGCTTGTCGTTTATTATTCTTGCAAGCGACCCTATGGTTGCAAAAGAATAAAGCGCTATTTGTATTTCGGTTGAA